>PWNW01000080.1 GCA_003557605.1 Spirochaetaceae bacterium | reverse complement strand
CGAATCTGTATTTCAGATTTCAGCAGCACAGCAGATGCAGCACAATACTGCACCCGGCTTCACAGAAGCATGGAAGAAACTTCTGACCACCGAGTTTCATGATATCATCACAGGTGTTGGGGTTGAGCAAACTGCCGGTCATGCTCTTGCTTCTTTCCAGGAAATAGGCGCTGCAGCAAATACCGCAGCAAAACATGCACTGGAAAAGACAAGCAGGCTTATTGACACAAGTTCAATCAAGCGTATTGAAGAACACATCTATGACACCGCCACCGGAGCAGGAGCCGGATACGGCTTATTTGAGGGAAACATCTCTCAAACCTCAAACGACTTCGGTTCAGTCCGGGTCTTTCATATCTGGAATCTCCTTCCATATGCAAGAAAGTCAGCAGTAAAAATTGCACTCTGGAATTACGAGCAGGACATCAACGCACTTGGATGTTCCACGATGTGCGGAAAACCGGTACGGTTTCAGCAGACAGATGCTGACATTGAGATCTTTGGCGGACTGTTCACCCATCCCCAGGCTGCCTATTACTGGGGGCACTGGTATGCACTGTTCCTTGCAGAGGTTGATCTTCCGGCTTTTGGTTACGAAACCATCTATCTGTATCAGGATATTTCAAAGTATCAGCAGCTTAACAGTTTGATGAACCCTGACAATATAACTAAAGTGTATGAGCCGGAAAGGGTATTTCTTGAAAACGCTATGTGCTCAATAACCTTTGACCCTGCAGACATGTCTGTTGTTTCCTTCTATGATAAGATCACCGAAAGAGAGCACCTTGACCCCGCCAGGCATTCCGGTTTCTATCTTTTTTACGATGACAACGACAGAAGGATGGATGCATGGGAATACGGCCGCTGCATGGGACAGGAACTCCTGGCTGGTACAATTACTTCTGTAAAAAAAACCTCTGGTGATGTTTACCAGAAACTCTCTTTTTCTCTTTCCTTCAGTTCCAGCACAGCTGATATCTCCTTCATGCTGATGAATGACACCTGCGACCTGCACTGCGAGGCAGCCATTGCATGGAAAGAGCACGGAACTCCCGGAACAAAAAATTCAAACTTGTCATTCATGCTGTTCACATCAGAAGAGAACACACGCTTTACATATGATATCCCAGGCGGGGTGATATCAAGAAATGCTCTTGATCATTCAGTTCCTGCTGTCTCCTTTGCGGCTTCTGAAGAAAGCGGAATTATGATTGCCTCGAAGGGAATTCACGGCTTTTTCGGAAAACATGATATGATGGGAATTGTTCTTGTGCGAAACAGCATGGATCCCAATCCTTTCAACGAAATTGGATCACATAGAAAACAGTTTATGGTTTCACTGATTCCTGATGACTCTTCATATGGAAGCCTGCACAGAAAAGCTGAAGACTACACCAATGACCCGTTAGTAATTTCAGGGAAAGTACAATCCCCGGGTTCTCTGCCTGGATCGTACAGTTTCATAAACATTCAAGCAGCACCTGAAGCAATGGACTCCAAGAAGCTGCCTGGTTCAAGCGTCACTATGACAAGCATCAGAACAATCCCGGGAGATAAGGGGATTCGTATACGCCTTGTAGAACTGGATGGAAACACGGCACAGGTGCATTTGACGGTTCATCCCGGCATGAAAATTGAGCAGGTCCTGCCTGCTGTGACATCAGAGAACATAACAAGCGAAACTCAGCCAATATCGGCTGAAATAATCAATCCGCAAACTGCTGCTGTAACACTTCAGCCCTATGTCTGTTCAGAACTCGTTCTCATCATGAGCTGCAGCAGTAAGGGATAAAGGAGCAATACCTATGAACTCAAGAAAAATTGTCTATGATACCCTGGAAGGAAACAGCCCGAAAAGAATTCCCCGGCATCTCTGGGTTCTTCCTTGGGCGCAGTACACCTATCCTGATGCTGCAGCCAGCCTTCAGTCTGATTTCCCAAATGATATTGTTATTTGTCCTCCAATGCTTACCAAGGAGCTGAAAACATCAGGAAACATGCATGAACCTGGAATCTACATTGATGAATGGGGATGCGTATTCCACAATCTTGAGCGGGGAATCATGGGAGAGGTCAAGGAACCGGTCATTTCTTCATGGGAGCAGGTAAAAGATCTTGTTATACCCCATGAGCTTCTCAGTGTAGATATCAAGAATGTTAACCGATTCTGCAGAGAAACTGACAAGTTTGTCATAGCAGGAGGACTGCCGCGCCCGTTTGAAAGACTGCAGTGGCTGAGGGGAACAGAACAGCTTTTTATGGATCTCATTCTCGAACCTGATCAAGTCAGACAACTGCTCAGCAAAGTGCATGCATTGTACCTTGATCAAGTGGAAGTATGGTGCAGAACAGACGTGGATGCTTTGTGGTTTATGGATGACTGGGGATCACAAAACTCTCTTCTCATCTCCCCTGCCCTTTGGAAGGATGTTCTGTTTCCATGCTATCAGGAATATATTGACACAGCCCACAGTTACGGCAAAAAAGTTTTCTGCCACAGCGACGGAAACATCCTTGAAGTGCTCCCCTATATGATAGATGCAGGTCTTGATGCAGTAAACTCGCAAATCTTCTGCATGGACTGGGAAAAACTTCAATCTGTCTGCAAAGGGAACATAACCCTTTGGGGAGAAATCGACCGACAAAACCTGCTCCCAACGGGTTCTAAAGAGGAGATAACTGAAGCTGTCACATCAGTCTACCGCACATTCTACCACAACGGATATCTGATAGCTCAAATGGAGTTTGGTCCTGCAGCAAATCCGGAAAACATCAGGACAGCATTTGAAACATGGAATCAGTTTCCTATGTAGCTGCATTCCAACCGCAGCAGTGAAAAAGAAGGCTGTCTGGATAAGTTTTTCTTCATCCTCCGTAATGATTACAGTTTAATTCCGCACCTTGACTGAGCCGCAGCAATGCAGCAATATGGCAGGACACAACTCCTGCTGGAAGGAACAGGTCATGATGCAGAATGAACTATCCCCCAACCCGATCCGAACAGACCGTTCAAATTACTTTGCCTGGAACACCATGAAGCACCGGTTTCCCGCAAATATCCGTGAAGTCATTTCATCAAACCCCGAACTCACACATATTGAACGTGATCAGCTGGAGCACCTTGCTGAGCAGGCTGAAAGCGGAGCCTTGATACCTCCCCCGCCCCTCCCGTCATGGGACTATGAGCTCTGGATGGACGCATACCGCAGACACCCCGGTGAACGATGGGATGCTGCCCAGTGGTTCTACAGCGAAACCTACGGGTATCGTCTGGTGCTTGATGCCTGCAGATACTGGGAGCATCACCGTGATCCCTACAAGTACATCAAGCTGTCGGAATACGAGGCCGATACAGTATTTTCAGTAATCCGTGCATATATGGATACAGACACCTCTGATCCAGAGCAGTCCCTGCTCTACGCCCTTCATGCAGCTCTGCTGGGAAATAAGAGTGATCTCAGTTTCAGCAGCAGGTCCAGGGGACTGGAAAACATCGGCACCCTCGATCATGATATGATGGTCATCAATGACGGTCCTGCCTGTGCAGAAAAGCTGGCAAAGGCAGGGGGACCTGTTCATATCATCCTTGACAACACCGGAGGTGAGCT
>PWNW01000330.1 GCA_003557605.1 Spirochaetaceae bacterium | reverse complement strand
TTATAGACATCAAGCAGCGCAGCTACCCGTCTTCTTGCAGCCTCCACTACGGTTGCATCGATGTCGTACTTAGCCTTGCTCAGCTGACCTGCCAGTCTTCCTTTTACGATTTCCTTCGGTGAGGTGTTCTGCAGGACCAGCTTGATAATTGATGCAATTTCCTTCATTTCAAATTCACCCATGCCCAGAGTGGTCACCGCAGGGGTTCCGATGCGCAGACCGCTGGTATACCATGGACCGTTGGGGTCATAGGGCAGCGCATTCCTGTTAAGGGTAATGCCGCATTCCCTCAGCACAGACTCAGCCTGACGTCCGTTGATCCCGAAATCCCGGACATCCAGCAGCATCAGGTGGTTATCTGTTCCGCCGGTGGCAACAGACATACCAAGCTCAATGCACTCCTGTGCCAAAATCCGGCAGTTGTCCACTACCCTCTGGGCATATTCCTGGAATGAGCTCTTCTCAGCTTCTATGAAGGCCACAGCCTTGGCTGCAATCACATGGGGAAGGGGCCCTCCGAGCACCATGGGGCATCCCTTATCCACGGCATCGGCAAACTCCTTCCTGCACAGCACCAGCCCTCCCCGGGGACCACGGAGGGTCTTATGGGTAGTTGAGGTAATAACATCAGCAAACGGTACGGGATCATAGTCACCGGTCATCACCTTTCCTGCCACCAGGCCGGCAAAATGGGCCATATCGACCATGAGCACGGCACCGGTGGTGTCAGCAATCTCCCTGAGACGACGGAAGTCAATCAGACGGGGATATGCGCTGTATCCTGCCAGGAGAATAAGGGGCTTCAGCCGCTTCACCTGATTCTCCAGCCTGTCGTAGTCAATCAGGCCGGTCTTCTTGTTGACGCTGTATGAATGGGCGTCAAACATGTAGGCCGAGACATTATGCCGATACCCGTGGGTGAGATGACCGCCCGAATAGTAATCAAGGCCTACCAGTTTCTGATTTCCAGTCAGCCTTCTGACGGCATTCCAGTCAGACCGTTTCAGATTTGCCGGATTGCTTTCTCCAATCTGCTCCAATGCCGGAACAGCAACTCTCGTCTGGAGGATTGCCCAGAATGCCACAAGGTTGGCATCCGCCCCGCTGTGGGGCTGCACATAGGCGTGTTCAGCACCGAAGAGCCTGCAGGCTGTGCTGACAGCCTCAGCCTCCAGCTCATCCACGTTCCTGCATCCTGCATAGAAGCGGTGATAGGGAAACCCTTCAGCATACTTGTCCGTAAGAAGATTTCCCATCGCCGCCTGCACAGCAAGGGAACTGTAGTTTTCGCTGGCAATCAGTTTCAGACTGCTGCGCTGGTCAAGAAGCTCCTGCACAATCAGTCCTGCGGTTTTCGGAGAAACTGCGGCGACCTGCTCAAGCTGGGCAAGATACATAATCAGTGACGTATCAAGACTGTCCGCATCAGTCTGAGCTACGTATTGAGCAACCAATGACTCACTCATAATCGACTCCTTTTGTTCACATAGAGATACACAGGGTATAATGCACCCTTCGGGCTGTCAAGAACCTGCTGTCAGGCTAAATCGGAGAGATATCGAGAAATTTTCTCCAGCCTTTCTTCGAATTCCTGTTGTTTTCCCTGTTCCTTTTCAATAACAGAAGCGGGCGCTCTGCTGAGGAATGCATCATTTGAAAGTTTTCCCTGCACTGATTTCAGCTGAGAGGAAAGCTGCTTCTGCTCCTTTTTCAGTTTAGCAGTCTCCTTCTCCACATCTATGCTGTCACGCACATATACCAGCGCCTCATAGCCGATCCCGCTGACAGGAACGCTTCCAGCTGCATCATCGATATGTTCAGCAATCTCCAGGGATTCGGCATTTACAAAGGAGGCAATCAAACTGCGGTGCTGCTGAAAAAATGCTGCAGCAGGAAATCCTGGTTCAGTTCGTATGACCGCCTTGATCTTTTTCTCAGGGGGAATGGTAAACTCGCTTCTCAGGGTCCTGATGCCCCGCACCGCCTCCTGCATCCTGGATGCAGCATCGGCATTGGCAGCATCGATATCTTCCTTCCGGTATACCGGATAGGGCGCTTCAATCACAAGCCCTTCGGTGTTGGGAAGCTTCTGATAAATCTCCTCTGTGATAAAAGGAACAAAGGGATGCAGCAGACTCATGGACTGCTTAAGCACCTCAAGCAGCACCGAAACACATCGGTTTCTCTCATCTGCATCGCTGGAGTACAGGGAGGGCTTTGATGCCTCGATATACCAGTCACACACATCGTTCCAGAAAAACTCATAGACTGTCTGGGACGCGTCATTGAAACGGAATGACGAAAACGCTGCTGCCGTCTGGCCTGCAGCCTCGCTGAGGCGATGGAATATCCAGCGGTCCATGGCGGTAAACCGGCTGCGGTCCACATCCAGAAGCTCAGCGCCCTCAAGATTCATCAGAATAAACCGGGCAGCATTCCATATCTTGTTGCAGAAACGGGATCCCATCTTGAATGAATCCATATTGATCAGAATGTCCTGTCCCTGGGCAGCCATAAAGCTGAGGGTGAAGCGCATGGCATCAGCACCGTAGATATCTACCACCTCAAGGGGATCAATCCCGTTGCCCGCAGACTTGGACATCTTTTTTCCCTCTATGTCCCTCACCAGTCCGGTGATGTAAATATCCCTGAAGGGGACCTCGCCCATAAATTCAAGACTTGCCATAATCATTCTGGCAACCCAAAAAAAGATAATGTCGTATCCGGTAACCAGGGTGTTTGTCGGGAAAAACTGCTTCAAATCTTCCGTATCATCGGGCCATCCAAGAGTTGAAAAGGGCCATAGCCAGGACGAGAACCAGGTATCAAGAACATCATCATCCTGCCGGATGTCTTCACTGCTGCAGGAAGCGCAGACAGAGACATCCACCCGTGATACGGTTATTTCACCGCAGCTTCGGCAGTACCACACAGGAATCCGGTGGCCCCACCACAGCTGCCGGCTGATGCACCAGTCCCTGATATGCTTCAGCCAGTGGGTGTAGGTGTTCTCCCACCGCTTGGGATAAAACTTGATCTTCCCGTCCTCCCATGCCTTCAGGGCCTTCTGTGCCATTGATTCCATGGAGACAAACCACTGGTCTGAAAGATAGGGTTCTATCACTGTGTCGCATCGGTAGCAGTGTCCTACCTGATGCTGATGGTCCGATTCCCCGATGAAGAACCCTCCTGATATCAGGTCCTCCACCACAGCCTTTCTTGCCTGAAGGGCCTTCATCCCCCGGTACTTGTAAGGAACTGCCTCGCTGAGGGTCCCGTCGGGATTGAGGATATTCACCTCCTCCAGACTGTGGCGCTTTCCAATTTCCCAGTCATTGGGATCATGGGCAGGGGTTATCTTCACCATGCCGGTACCAAATTCCATGGAAACATAGCTGTCGGCAACTATCGGTATTTCCCGCTCCGCCAAGGGCAGCATCAGCGTCCTGCCGATAAGATCGGCATACCGTTCATCTTCAGGATTCACCGCCACAGCGGTATCTCCGAGCATGGTTTCCGGACGGGTAGTTGCAATTTCAATACATCCGCTTCCGTCGGCAAAGGGATACCGGATCCGGTAGAGCCTGCCGGAGATTTCACGGTGCTCAACTTCGTCATCCGACAAAGCAGTACCGCAGGACACGCACCAGTTCACCAGATAGTTGCTCCGGTACACCAGTCCCTTTTCATAGAGCGAAACAAAGACCTCACGTACTGCCCTGGAAAGACCCTCATCAAGGGTAAACCGCTCCCGGGACCAGTCGCAGGAGGACCCAATCTTTTTGAGCTGGTTAATTATAGTCTTCTGATGGGAATCCTTGACTTTCCATGTCTCCTCAACAAAGGCTTCCCTTCCCAGCTCCAGCCGGTCAATTCCCCTTTGACGAAGCATCCTGTCCACCACATTCTGAGTAGCGATTCCCGCATGGTCCGTGCCTGGAAGCCACAAAGTCGGGCGTCCTGTCATGCGTTCATACCTGATGAGCACATCCTGGAGGGAATTGTTCAGTCCATGCCCCATATGAAGCACCCCCGTCACATTCGGAGGGGGAATGACAATGACATAGGGGTCCTTATCGGAATGTTTCGGTCCAAAGGCAGATGCCGATTCCCACTGACTGTAGATCGGCCCTTCGAATTCCTTAGGATTGTAGGCCTTAGATAGCTCCACACGCTTCATGATACTGCTCCTTCCAGGAATACCACCAGATACGATGCTTCTGAGTGAAGTGTATGCGAGATACTATCAAAATGCAGGGGAAAATACAACTCACGGGTGAACACAAAAAAAGGGAAGCATACAATGCCTCCCCGAAAACACCACAATTTAATTAAGTTTCAAATATCTGCACGGTGTGAGCTGCCGTAATACTTACTCATCATCCCAGTCATCCCAGCCGTCACTCTGCTTCTGCTCTTCGTCATCATTCTCATCTTCCTGCTCATCGGAATCAGCTTCCCGGGATGGAGCTCCGAGCAGAGCTGCAGGAGAAAGATCCTGCTGAGCAGGGACTGATGAATCAGCTCTCTTCAGTTCAACTTCAAATCCCTTCTGTTCAAGAAGCACCAGCAGCTCCTCAACTGTCAGCTCCTGGGGTGCAATGGATGATGTTATATGGGTGCGGGCACTGACGCTGATCAGGGAATCTTCTGCACCGTTCCCATTGATCAGACCGTTTCCCTCCGACTGTGCAGTTAAAGTGGGAATCTGGAACTCCCCGGAAGAGCCGGATGAGCCCAGTCCTCGGAGGAGAAACACATTTGCACCAAGAAGCAGAACCAGCGCAGCTGCCGCAGCTGCAAATGCAGGTGCGGAAAAGGCAATCCGCTTATGGCGGAACTTCTTCGGCTGTGCGGGCATGCAGGTCTTCTCCAGATATTTCCATACCCTCTGCTGCTGCATGGAAAACTCATCATTCCTCAGCCGCGTCTCAAAAAGAGTCTGGTCCATTCTGGCAAACTCCTCGTAGCGCTCGCGGCACTCTTTACAGTGAGAAATATGTTCTTCCACTTGAGTTTTCCAGGGTTCCTGGAGTTCTCCGTCAATATATGATGACAGTACCTGATCATCAAGACACATGTATATCCTCCTGGTCGATTAACTTCATAAGCTGAAGCCTTGCCCTGTGGGCCCTGACCTTCACATTGCTTTCAGTAATATGAAGGATGTCACCTATCTCACGATAATTCAAATCACCGTACTCCTTAAGGATCAAGACCGTGCGAAGCTTTTCAGGAAGTTTCTCAATAGCCCGCTGTACAACCTCACGGGTCTCATTGCCGAGGACCTGCTCTTCGCCGGTCCTCATGGCAGGCAGGGGCTGACGCTTGATTTTATCAAAGGCTGCCTGTTCCCTTCCCTTACGCTTCACATAATTTATTGACAAGTTCTTAGCTACCCGAATCAGCCAGTATTTTGCCTCGTCAACCGATGGAAATGTCAGCTCGCGGTTGTAGAACCTAATAAATGCCTCCTGGCAGATGTCCTCAGCGGCATCAACATTGTAGGTCACATGATAGGCAACCCGCATAATAACCGGAAATACCTCTTTATAGACCCGCTGAAATGACTCGTAGCCGCTGCTTTTCACTTCCATAACTTTAACAACACTGCCCCTGGAAGGTTACACTCTTTTTTTCCAGACTGTGCCGGAGGGTGTATCCTGGATTTCTATACCGCGTTTAAGCAGTATATCACGTAATTCATCAGCCCGGGAATACTCTTTCTGTCTCCTGGCCTCTTCACGCTGCAGAATCAGTTCCTGGAGCTCCTCATCAAGTTCTCCTGCCTCCGGCTGCTCAGCTTCTCGGATGCCCACAGCGAGAATGGTGTCCATCTGGTATGCCGCAGCAAGCCGCTGCTGCGGGGGAATTGAGGAATCCTTCACAAGACCCCAGAGCTCCGAAAGGCATCGGGGCATGTTCAGGTCCTCACCGGCATGCTGTTCAAACCTCCCAAGATACTCTGAAGCCTCCGGTCCGGGAGGAAGCGGAACACCTGACCGTTTCAGTTCCAGTATCCGGGATATCAAATTCTTTCTGCTAGTCCGGGCATGATCAAGCGCTTCAAAGGAGAACCGCAGCTGTGACCGGTAATGTGCGCCGAGACAGAAGTACCGGTAGTCGTCCGCTTCATACCCCTGCTTCTCCAGAAAGTCCAGGGTCAGAAAATCTCCCTTGGACTTCGACATTTTTCCTGTCTCATCCAGCAGGAACTCCCCATGACACCACCAGCGCACCCAGGGCTTTCCGGTGGCCGCTTCTGACTGTGCAATCTCATTGGTATGGTGAACAGAAATATGGTCGGTCCCTCCGCAGTGAATATCAAACTGCTCTCCAAGGTATTTCATGCTCATGGCGCTGCATTCAAGATGCCACCCGGGGTAACCCTTCCCCCAAGGAGAGTCCCAGAGCATTACCTGGTTTTCAAACTTTGATTTCGTGAACCAGAGGACAAAGTCCTTGGGATTGCGCTTGTTCTCATCGACTGCAATACGGGCACCTGACTGCAGATCATCAAGCTGCAGACGGGCAAGGCGTCCGTACTGGGGAAAGGTGTCTATGCTGAAATAGATATTCCCCCCTGATTCATAGGTATGGCCGCGTTCTTCAAGCCGCTTCACCAGGGCAATCATATCTTCAATATGATCGGTGGCGCGGCAGACTACCGTAGGCTCCAGGGCCCTCAGGCGGGACAAGTCTGAAAAAAATGACTTGGTGTAGTAATCTGCAATATCCCAGACGCTCATCCCGGTTTCACGGGAGCTCTTGAGCATTTTGTCTTCTCCGTCATCCTGATCATCAGTAAGATGTCCCACATCCGTGACGTTCATCACATGTTCTACCCTATACCCGGCATATTCAAGGGTTCGTCTCAGGATGTCCTCAAATATATAGGTGCGCAGATTTCCCACATGCGCATAGTTGTATACCGTGGGACCGCATGCATACATTCCCGCCCTGGTGTCTTCAAGGGGTATAAACTCCCGCACCTCCCGGTCCATGGTGCTGTACAAATTGATCTTCATGCTCTGCTCTCCCCGATGCCCTTTGCCATGATTAAAAAAATACCGTATGATACTTGGTGTGAGTATCAATGTAAGAGAAACCATGCAAAAAATCAACATCAAGGGGAAAATCCTCTTCGATGTTCCTTTGAAAGACCACACCACCCTGAAAGCAGGCGGACCGGCGGACATCTATGCAGTTCCCGAGGATGTGTATGACCTGATGCTGATGATGAAAGCGTTAACTGAATGCAGCATCTCCTACTATCCCCTCGGGGCAGGGTCCAATGTCCTGGTCACCGACAGCGGTTTCCGGGGCTGCATCATTGACATGTCCCGGTTTCAGAATATTTCGGTGCGGGGACTGTACATCTGCGCCGGAGCAGGCATCAGGCTTGAACGGATCATCCGGGAAGCAGCATCCCGGGGACTGACGGGGGTCGAGCACCTTTCGGGCATCCCCGGCACTTTCGGCGGTGCGGTGGTGTGTAATGCCGGCTCCTTCGGCCAGGACATCTCAGCATCCCTTGAGTGGGCAGATTACTTTGATTCCGCCGGCAATCTCCATCGTTTTCATCGCGGGGAGAGCCCCTTCTCATACCGGCACTCACCCTTCCACAGCGGAGAGGTGATCATTGAAGCAGCGGTAAGGCTGGGCATCGGCAGTTCAGCAGAAATTCACAGCAGAATTTCCCGTGCAAGGAATGAACGGGAAAAACGGGGACATTACTCCCACCCTTCCGCTGGATCAGTGTTTAAAAATCCCCCGGGCTTTGAAATTTCAGCCGGACAGCTTGCAGATCAGGTCGGACTGAAGGGATTTAGAATTAATGATGCCATGGTGTCCGAGAAACACGGTAATATTGTGGTAAATACCGGGCACGCAAGCTCCTCTGACATCAGCAGGGTGATCTCAGTGATGCATCAGCGTATTCTTGAGGAAACAGGCATTGACCTGGAGCGGGAGATCATCTATCTGGGATAGATCGGAATGGACCCTGTGAAGCTAAGCGACAATCCCCTGGACGACACATATCTGACGGAAGATGAAACCTGACCTGATGATGCCTCCACGGCAACCCTGAGACTTCTGAAAGATGCTTTTCGGTTATGCAGGGCTGTTTCGATGCTCCCGCTGAAGTTAAAAAACCCAGCCTGATGCTCTCCCGAAACAACCAAGCGGTATCCTTCACCGGGCTTCCATGAAGCTTCCGCACTCCATGGCAGTGAACACCCATGAAACTCAGCCTCCAAAGAGATGACGATATGCTCCGCCTCATTTCCCCTGCTCCCCGAAATACGGTACTCTCCAGCAAACATAAAATCCGCTGCGCCAAGGGATATAGCAACGGACCCTTCCATAGCCGCATCCCCCGTGACCGCATTATCAGGCTGACGGGGTTTCTCCGAGAGTGACCAGCGGTATCCCGCTGAGAGAGCGACTCCTGAGACCAGGATGAATTCTCCCTCAATCATAGCACCCCTGGCTGCACCTAAAACATCTCCTCCCGCAGTCCGCACCCCCTCACTTTGCAGGAACATCCCTGCATGTCCCTGCAGGCGATTCAGCTTCCAGCTGCATCCGGCCCCAGCCCATGCTGCAGGCATGCAGAGCGGTGAAGTGCTGATACCTCCTGAAACACCGGCACTCAAATAATCGCCGTCCCATACTGCCCACCCAGCAGCGCTCAAATGCGTGCTGCTCCTGTTTCCGACGGGATAGACCCAGTCTTCAGGACCTGAAGCATCCGCTGTCCATCTGCACAGCACAGCGGAACCCAGCCCTAATTTCCCGGCAGAGATTCGCAGCACCCCAGCGACAGCTGAGCGTTCATGGTCAAGCAGCAGATTCCACTGACTGTCCCGGAACTCCCCCGATGCTCCGGCAGCAAAACGCTGCTGCTTCAGCTGAGACATCCTTATAGACCAGAGGGACCGGCGATGCAGGTCGGAGGGCAGGAACACCCGTGACGGATCGACAAACATGCGAAGGGGCCCGGCATACACAGCCCTGCCGAAGGAGATGCTTGGACTGCTCTCAGAGGCATACCGGATGCCGATCTCATCTTCCCCGGCACGCTCAACAGCCTGGAGTTCCAGCAGGTGGTCGGCAGCTTCATAGGAAAAGGTAACGGTTGAGGGTCCTGAGATCAGCTTCCTGAAGGTAAGCTCCGCCGTCGGCTCATCAGACCGGAGCATTGATGCCGCTGCGGTCATGCATATCATAGCAAGTATCATCTTCATACCTGATATATCCCCATGAAGGGTGAATATGCTTCAATTCCGGGAAATATTGTTGAATTTTTTACCTATACATGTAAGAATTCAACCTATTACGCACATTATATCCTGAAGCACTGCATGCACTCAGGAACCGGAGGTTTTTCATGGTTATTCTCACGCTGAACTGCGGAAGTTCATCAGCCAAATACCAGGTCTATGACTGGGACAACAAGGATGTTCTGGCCGTAGGTCTCATTGAACGTATCGGACAGAAGGTATCGACCATTGAACATGCTGCGACGGGCAAGCAGCAGCATGAAGCAGAAGTAACCTGCCCTGACCATAATACGGCTATTGAACTGATATCAAAGATGATCCTTGATCCCGAATACGGAGTACTCCAGGACATCTCTGAGATCAAAGCCGTGGGCCACCGGGTGGTGCACGGAGGCGAGCATTTTGTAAAATCCGTAATCGTAGACGATTCAGTGCTTTCAATATTTGAGTCGCTGGTTCATCTTGCTCCCCTTCATATGCCGCCGAACATCCTCGGCATTAAAGCAGCAAAAAAAGTGCTTCCTAGTGTACCGCACTGCGCAGTGATGGATACCGCTTGGCATCAGACCATGCCTGATCACAGCTACATGTACGCCCTTCCCTATGATATGTACAAGACCCACAATATCAGGAGATACGGGTTTCACGGAACCAGCTATCTCTACACCGCCAAGCGGGCTGCAGTGCTGCTGGGAAAGGATCCCATGGAGACCAACCTGATTATCGCGCATATTGGGAACGGCGCATCAATCTGTGCGGTGAAAAATGGGGTATCCTTTGACACATCCATGGGGCTTACTCCGCTGGAAGGACTCATCATGGGGACCAGATCAGGTGATGTCGATCCTGCCCTCCCCCACTTTCTGATGAATGAACTGGGCATGAGCATTTCTGAAGTTGACACCACCTTGAACAAGAAAAGCGGAATTCTCGGACTCACCGGACGGTTCAGCGACCGCAGGGACGTCAGGGATGCCGCCGCTGACGGCGATGCTGTCTGTCAGCTGGCAATAAACATGGAATGCCACCGGCTGAAGAAATACATTGGAGGCTATCTTGCCGCTGTCGGAAATATTGATGCGGTAGTCATGACCGCAGGGGTCGGTGAAATGGCTCCTCATATCAGGAAGGGCGCCCTTACCGGGCTTGAGCACATCGGCATCTGCATTGACCAGGAGAAAAACACCCAGGCAATGTGCAGAAACGGGGAACTGGAAATATCAACGAAGGATTCACCGGTAAAGGTCCTTGTCATACCAACCGATGAGGAACTGGTGATGACTGAAGACACCTATGCCCTGCTCAACGGCACCTATGACATCCATACCAACTTCACCTACTCCTTCCAGGACCCGTCATACGTGAATAAGTCACGATGGGAACGGCTCCAGCTTGACCTGGAAAAACGTCCGTACCTGAGGGACCTGCTTATAGAACCGCCGAATGCACGCTGAAGCACCAAGGGCCCTGCTGAACCAGCAGGGCCCCTATTGCGATCAGCTGATGAAAAGGCTTTTTGTGCCGACCTCAAGGGATACATCAGCTCCAGCCAGATATTCAAGCACCGCCAAAGCAAACTGTGCGCTCTTTCCCGGGCCTTGAGCGGTAATAACATTTCCGTCAGCAGTAACAGGAGCATCAGTGAATTCAGCATTGGGTGCATGGGACTCCATTCCTGGGTAACAGGATGCCTTTTTCCCGTCAAGAATTCCCAACGGACCAAGCACAACTGCAGGGGCGGCACAGATCGCTGCAACCAGCTTCCCTTCTGCATCCATGTTCAGCACCATCTTCTGAACCCCCGGTGATTCAGCAAGATTCTTTGATCCGGGCATTCCTCCGGGAAGAATGACTGCATCGAAGGAGCGGTAATCAAGGTTTTCCAGCAGCACATCTGCACTGACTGTAACACCGTGAGAACCAGTCACCTCCTTGCGGGCTATGCCGACCACAGCAACATCAATCCCGCCTCTTCTCAGAAGATCAATGGGAACAACTGCTTCAATCTCTTCAAAGCCGTCTGCCAGCAGCACCGCTGCACGCTTACTACTCATATAATCCCTCCTTGCCCTTTACCAGCAGGGTATGGGCCCTTTGAATAATATGCTCTGTCTCCTCCCATCCGATGCAGGGATCGGTGATGGAAAGTCCGTATTCCAGTTCCCCTTGCTCTTCAGTATCCTGACGTCCTTCCTTCAGGTAGCTCTCAATCATAAAGCCCGATATGGCCTGGTTTCCCCACACGACCTGATCAACCACTGCACGCAGCACCCGCTGCTGCCTGGAGAACCGTTTATTGGAGTTCCCATGGCTGCAGTCAATGATGACAGACGGCAGCACCCCAGTCTGTTCCATCAATGAAACGGCATCCTCCACATCCTCCTCGTAATAGTTGGGACCGGAGCTGCCTCCGCGAAGGATCAGATGGCATGACGGATTGCCCGTGGTGCGGTACACTGAAGTCATGCCGTCGGGACTCACCCCGATAAAGCTTGCCGGACTTGCAGCAGACTTGATGGCATTCACCGCATTGACCAGGTTGCCGCTGGTGCTGTTCTTGAATCCTACAGGGACTGAAAGCCCGCTTGCAAGGTTCCGGTGCACCTGGCTTTCGGCGGTTCTTGCACCGACAGCCGCCCAGCTGACAAGGTCATCAATGTACTGGGGAATAATCGGGTCCAGCATCTCCGTTCCCACCGGCAGTCCCAACCGGGAAATGCCCAGCAGTATCCTCCGTGCTGCCTTAATGCCGCTCTGGATGTCATAGGAGCCGTCCAGGCAGGGATCAAGGACCAGACCGCGCCACCCCAGCACGGTACGGGGTTTTTCAAAATAAGCACGCATAACAAGCAGGATTTTATCAGACACATGATCAGCAAGTATTTTGAGCCTGCGGGCATACTCATAGGCACCATCCTCATCATGGATTGAGCATGGTCCGACTATCCCGATAATTCTTGGGTCTCTTCGGTGTATGATATCCTCAACCTGCTCCCTCCAGGCCGCAACTGACTCAAGCGTAGCTTGATCTGCAGGTTCCTCCTGCTTAATCTGCTTAGGTGAGGACAGCGGGATAACCCGCTCAATGCGCAGGTCGTTCATCCGTTTCACGTTCAAAAACCTTCCTTCTGCTTCTACTATACTTAACTCAACCCTCTTCGTCGATACGCCCGTGCAGGCGGAATCAGAAAAAAGTTAGATCTCGCCGCAGTACATCTCTCCCCTGGAGCAGACAACATACTGGGCATTATTGCTGATTCCAGCGGTTTCAAGGGTTTCCAGCACCCTTCTGGGGGTATTGTTTGAAGCAGACAAATGGCAGAGATATACCCTTCGAGTTTTTCGGTCAAGATGCTTAAGAAATGTGCATGCTTCATGGTTGGAAAGATGTCCTGATGCGGAACTGATTCTTCGTTTGAGAAATTCAGGGTAGCTTCCGTTCTCCAGCATGTCTGGGCAGTAGTTTGCCTCAAGGAACAGAACATCACTCTGCCTGGCTGTTTCAGCCATCACCTCATCGGTTCTTCCTGTATCGGTGATGATGGTCAGCCGTTTTTCTCCCCAGACTGCTGAGTATCCCAGGGACCCCTCGGAATCATGAAAGGTGGAAAAGGGGGTAACACTAAACGGCCCGAAGTGCAGTGTTTTTCCCGGCACGCAGATGACTGCATCCGGGAACATACGGTCCCAAGGATCCTTTTCTGCAAGCGCCTGGGACAGACAGACGGGAATGCCCAGTTTTCGGCTCAGGGTCTTCACGCCCCTGATATGATCATGATGATCATGGGTGACAAGCACTGCCAGTAAGTTTTTCGGATCAATATCTGCCGCATCCAGTCTGCTGAACAGTTCTCTGCATGAGAATCCGTTATCGATCAGCAGTGCATGGCGGCTGTCTGCGATGCAGTATGCGTTAGCATCTGAACCGCTTCCCAGTACGGAAAACCTCAGGATCTGATTCACGGTATCTGCAAGCTCCTTCGTTAAAATTGACTAAGCCGTAAAACTGTGCTATTCCTGTAGCATTACCCGCAGGAGTGCATAGTATGAACAAGAGAATTCGAGAATTACTTCAGACCGAACCGAGCAGCAGCTCTGTAACCGTTGAAGGATGGGTGAGAACCAAACGGGACTCAAAGAATTTCTGTTTCTTCGAGATCAACGACGGCTCATGCCTGAAGAACCTTCAGGTCATCATAGACAAGACAACCGAAGATATCAAGGAGTCGGTGCAGCGGCTCAGCACGGGTGCCGGTGCCGCCTTTACCGGCATCCTGACTGAATCTCCTGGAAAGAACCAGAAGGTGGAGCTCAAGGCCCAGTCAGTGACTGTCTACGGAGAATCTCCCCCGGAAACCTATCCGCTGCAGAAAAAGCGCCACTCCTTTGAATTTTTACGGGAGATCGGCCATTTACGGCCAAGGACCAACACCATAGGTGCAGTAGCACGGGTGAGAAGCGCCATGAGCACTGGGGTGCACAATTTTTTCACCCAGCGAGGTTTTCTGTACGTCCACACCCCGATTATTACCGCATCGGACTGTGAAGGTGCCGGCGAGATG
>PWNW01000236.1 GCA_003557605.1 Spirochaetaceae bacterium | reverse complement strand
GACATGCAGACGCTGTCGGTTATTAGCGTTGCCAGTATTTCATCATCCTTCAAAGGAGGAAGTTCAAATTCCTCAATCCGAAGATCCTTTGCTCCGTAGATCCTTACAGCTTTTGTTTTCATTTTCCACCTCGTTTAATGAAGCATGACCTGTCCCCCCGTAACGGGGATTGCCTGACCGGTCTCGTAATTTTGTTCAACCACATAGAAAAGGGCCTTCATGACATCTTCGGTCATGCATCCCCGCTTCATGGGTACCTTTTGTTCATAAAACCTGCGTACATCCGCAATTGTCTCTGCCCCAGGAACTTTCCCCGCATTCAGGTACTGAACGAACAGGCCCCGATGGGGATCTGACCACAGCGGTCCGTCAAGAAAGTTTCCAGGGCACAGGGCATTTACTTTAATATTGTCTTCAATCAGCTCAAGGGCAAAACTCTGGGTAAGTCCAATGGTCCCAAATTTTGCTCCTGCATAGGCGCCGTTCTTGTTTGACCCCTCTAGACCGGACTTGGAACTGATCACGATGATGTCTGAAAAGTACCTTCCTGTCGGCTGGTTCTGCAGTGCAAGGAGCCGTGCTGCGTGCTTTGTGCAGAGGAAAAACCCTGTGTAGTCCACGGAGGTGACAAACTCAAAATCCTTGATGCTCATCTCCTTCACGCTTCCTGCCTTCAGCACCCCCGCATTGCTGATAAGTATGTCAAATCCTCCCGTCTGCAGGCTTATCTCCTGATACATGGTCTCCACAGAACTCTCATTTGTAACGTCAACCGATATGGGATATGAAACGGTTCTTCCCGCAGTGCTGTTAAGCTCCTGTGAGAGCATTTGCGCTTTTTCAATCTGAAGATCTGCAATATAGGCAAAGGCACCTGCCGCAACAAGTTCCCGCACCATGCCCTCTCCAAATCCCTGGGCACCTCCGGTGACCACTGCAATTTTTCCGTCAACCACCTTGTCCCGGCTTGTTTCAGCAGCGTCCCCGGAAGAGACAGTCAGTTCAGCTGAACTGCCGGCTTCATCATAGGTTTTTCCCAGGGTGTACCATCCGATCCCTTCAGCATGGACCCTCCGGGGATATACCTGCTTGGTCTCGCTGAAGGCCTTGAATTTCTGCAGCACCTGAGAAGTACTGTCCGCTGACACTGTTTCATCACCTCGGCCTGTGGGCTCATCCGCATGAAATCGGACAAACATCCCCTTGGCCCCGTCGAAGGTCTGTCCCCGCAGCAGCGCCCCCATCTCATATAATCCAAAATCATTCATAGTGACAGGTCCTCCCCTATATACTCCTCAGCCCGATGAGGAAAGCGGTGGTCCATACGCCTTCCAATGGAACTGTATCGGAAAATTTTCTCCTGGAGAGTACAGCCTGACAGCGGATTGTCGTGAGCAAAGAGCCCCCAGGATTCCCGTACCTCTGAAAGCTTTTCATGTGCAGTCAAAGCCCAAGCAGAATCAATCAGATGAATAAAGTCCTGATCCAGCAGCTCAGGGCAGTTGAAGCTCTGTCTGGAGGAATTGATGTCCACCCCGCTGATTTCCATAAGCCCATATCTGTGTGCCAGATCCTGAACCCTCAGCAGCTGCTCTCGGGTATTTCTTGGAGGCATGTACGTGACTGCTGGAAATCCAAGTTCAGCAAGCACCTCAAAGAGTTCTTCCAAAAAGGAATCTTCAAACTGTTCAGCTTTTTTATCTCCTGTCGGGCTCTCAGTAACATCCCCCAAATAGGGATATGCAGCAACTGCTCCGATAGAAGAAGCAAACTTAACCACTTCTGCAACCGGAAGGGTTTCAGATTCATCGGGCTGAATATAGAATTTCGGCAGCAGATGGGCTTTCAGCACACCCAGCAGGTCATAGAGATAATGAGGGTTTGCCGGGTCCCGCAGGTAGTGAAGCACTTGACCTGCTGCGGTAATGGAAAAATCCTCTTTCAACCGCCTGATAATCCCCTCACCTTTTCCGGTGCGGTCGATGATCCTCTGCGCAAGCGCACTGAGGATATGACGCTCGGTAATGCTTCCTCCTTCATCAGCATGAGAAATGCTCATGACATCTCTTGAAAAATTCAAAGCTCCCAAATCAGTGCTTTTCAGAAGTGTATTAAGCTGTGTGGTCTGCTTCCTGTTTCTCCTGTTTCTGGCCTTCTGCACCGGTTTCAGAAATGCCGAGCAGGCATCAATCTGATGGCCCGGCACTCCGTGCACCACTACATATGCGGTCCCCGTTCCGTCGGGACTGTTAATTTTCCTGTCACTCAGGAGAGTGTCACGAAAGCTGGTTCGAAGCTCAAATCCAACAGTGGAAGCTATACCGATGCCCGATGCGGCCCTGCGCATTTCATCTGCTGAAGCAATACTGTCATGATCAATACTACCGACAATTTGCAGCCCTGCCTGCCAGGCTTTAAAAGCGGCCATGGCAGGCTCATAGGGGCTGAAGGAGTACGCAGTATGCACATGGTTGTTTACCTGCTCTGTCCCCTGCCGGGTTATTTTACCTTCCTCAATGAGTTTTCCCACGGCCTGGGCTGCCTGTATCCGGACTTCACGGTGCGGATGCTGCAGAGCATCTACAACATCCTGATACACACCCTTGACTGTCTGGTCCATGGTACTGCTCCTATACTCCTAACCGATTTCTCCGGATGCTTTCTCCGGACGTCTGGTTGGTGTTCACCTTATGGCCTTCTAATGGAAGAACCTGCTCATGCACAGCATCAACGATCCATGAAGCATTCGGGAAGAAGAGATCCTCCATCTCTGCTGCAGGGGTTATCCAGTTTCTTGACCCCACTACCACCGGCGGTGCATCAAGATAGTCAAAGGCATACCGGCCGAGATTTGAAGCCACAGTATGGAGAAATGATCCCCGCTCACTGGCATCTGAAGCCAGTACCGCACGGCCGGTCTTCTTCACCGACTCAATCAGGATTTCGTAGTTCAGCGGATTAATAAACCTCAGGTCTATGACTTCTGCTTCAAGCCCGTAGGAATCCTTGAGGACATCCGCTGCGGACATCGCTTCATACAGGGTTGCTCCGATGGTTATTAATGTAAGATCGCTTCCTGTTCTTCTGATGACCGGCTCTCCTTCGGGAACTTCGTAGTATCCTTCGGGAACACCTTCCTTCACAAACTCTTCTCCAATTCCGTAGAGTTTCTGGCTCTCGAAATAGACAACCGGATCGGTGCCTCTGAGGGCAAGGTTCAGCATACCCTTCGCATCATAGGGAGTAGCAGGAAACATCACCTTCAGTCCAGGGATGTGACCCACCACGGCGCTCCAATCCTGAGAGTGCTGTGCACCATACTTGTTTCCTACGGACACACGCAGTACCAGTGGCATGTTCAGCAGTCCTGCGCTCATGGACTGCCACTTCGGCATCTGGTTGAACACCTCGTCCCCTGCTCTGCCGAGGAAGTCGCAGTACATCAGTTCAACTACCGCTCTGCCTCCGCACATTGCATACCCCACTCCGCTTCCGACGATGGATCCTTCGGAGATGGGAGAATTAAACAGCCGATGATAGGGAAGTGATTCGGTAAGTCCCCGGTAGCAGCCGAATGCGCCGCCCCAGTCCCGGTTCTCCTCACCGTAGGCGACCAGGGTCGG
>PWNW01000141.1 GCA_003557605.1 Spirochaetaceae bacterium | reverse complement strand
TTCCTTCGGTCATGAAGATACATAGCCCCCGGCACAATCATCACCAGCAGCAGCAGGGCAGTCCCTGCTGCGATAATCACTGAGTTGGCGATGCTTCTCCATACTTCAGTGCTGAGCACCACCCTGCGGTAAGCTTCCGCCGAGGCAAAGGGGGGAATAATCCCTGATACTGCAGCAATGTCGGCTCCTGAAAAACTGAGGTAGACCAGCACAGCCAGCATCAGAAACGCTGCAGTGCAAAGCATCATCACCCCAAGAAACACAGCGGCACGGTGCACAGTCCTGCTGCATGCCTCAGACCGGCCGAACCCCTCCGGCAGTGCAGCGGCTGCAGCGATGAGCGTAAGCATCACCGCAGGAGTGAACCCCTCCAGCACTCCCATTGATGTCACCTGATGCAGCACCACCAGAATTTCCGCTAATGCGACGGCAAGAAAGAGCCGCGGATGCTTCATGCCCGCCAGATACAGCATGGCAAAAATAAGGTGAAATCTTCCCAGGGGAATCAGATGACCAATGACGCATATGAGCTGGAGCGTCCGCTGCCGTTTTGCCGGACTGGCAATGACAGACGCCTTCCAGAGGATCAGCAGCACACCGGTCACCGCTGCGGCCAGCACCCCCGCAGAAGCGGTGACCTGATACTGATGGATTCCCTGGAACACCTGGTAGAGAAACACTCCAAGTGTTGTTGTTGCCCCAATCACATAGCGCTGGGTTATCCCGGAAAGCATTGGGGGGCCTCCTCCTGTAAGCAGGAAGATCAGGGAAAACTCTGCAATGCTGCTTAATGCCGTAAGAAACGCCAGCATCAGCAGTGCCCGGGAAAGTATCGGCCGATACAAATGGGGAATTCTTCCCCACCGTGAGCACCCGTCTATCCGGGAGGCATCTATGGTATCCCCGGGGATCTTTCTCAGCTGTCCGTAGATTACAAAGACCGGGGCGGGGAGGTGCATCCAGATGCTGAGCACCACGGCGGTGAGAAATCCCGCCGGAGGAGAGTCCCTCATGGGTATCTGCACCCCCAAGATCCAGCTGATGATGGAATCTCCCCCGTTCCCGCGCACCGCAGCTCTCCAAAGAGGTGCGGCAATGTATACAGGCATGACCCAGGGAATGAACAGGAGGGGAAACAGCAGATTCACCGCCTTCTTCCCTTCGGACATGAAGACCGCCAGATGCAGGGCAGTAACCAGTGTTCCAGCGGTTACTGCAGTACACCAGAGCACTGAGATGACAAGACTGAAGCGCAGCCCCCTGTCCTGCAGGACCAGCCGGTATCCTGCAAAACCTGCCCAATGCAGCATTCCCTCAGCTGAGAACCAGAGAGAACTGAAGGCCATATGAAGCACAGGCAGCAGAAGAAACAGCAGAATCCCCGCCGCCATGGGCGCCATCAGAAGGGTGCTTCGTGATTTCACATGCTACTTCCTGAACAGAATCAGGCGGTCAACCTGCCGTGCGGACCTCCTTCCCTCAATGACCGGAACAGGATCTCCGATCTTGACGGTCCGGAACGGCCCAATGGATTCATCAAAGAGCTCTCCGTCCTGCTTCCATGCCAGCACCCAGACTCCGTCCTCTTCATCGGTTATCTCATCAGCTGAATATTTCATCTGGAATCCGTCAACGGCCTGGGCTGCCGCCGCTTCCAGCTCTTCAATGTCCATATAGAGACCGGCAGCTGCTGCCAGAGGAATCCCGGTATACCGTGACTGATAGTATGTTCCAGCGGAAGTGCGGTATGCCCCCTCACCTTCAACAGTGAAGGGTGAAGCAGACAGCTGTTCAAAGGTGATTTCATGCTCCTGTGCCCCCAGAATAATCATAAGCACCGGTTCTTCCTGTTTCTCCTCTGCCTGTCGGGTAATCTCAATCTCACGAATGCCGGTTGCCCACAGATCAGGAGGGATTTCTTCACCGATCAGCATCAGCTCTGACGAAGTGTCCCAGGCAATCAACGTACCGTAACTGTCAAAGGTTTCTGAAGAAAGGCTGACTGACATACCTTGCGCATTGGTAACGGTTATCTCAAAGGGATCATCACCGGACAGGACAAACAGCTCCGATATGGGAATCCCGGAGTATCTCCTGCCGTCAAGGGTGATCACCGAAGTCTGGTGAACATCACTGAATGTGACTATCCGTGTCTCACCGTCGGTAACCGAAAGCTCCCATTCGGGGACCGTCGTCATGGTCATGCACCCTGCGGCCAGCAGTGCAAAAAGAACTAATACCGCCAGTTTCATCTGTGCCTCCGTATTATATCTTCAATATCCTGGAGCCGAAGCTCTATCATCTGCTGTGAACGCTCAAGCCCCTGCTCAACCGGCATGGTGCCGTTGATGATGAACCTGAGCATGCCCCACATCACATCCTTGAATACGCCGTAGGAAGGATCAGGGGGCACTGCAGTTCCCCGGACAAGGGATTCCAGCAGAACCTCCCTGAAGGGCAGCTGAGCTGTTCCGTGCTGAAGCGCCTCCCCATCGGCGGGGAGCTTGCCCATCTGCTGGGGAATCTGCTGCTGCATCCGCGGGGAAGTGAGATAGGCAATCAGAAGGCGGGAAGCAGAGGGATTCCTCGATCTCCTGGCAGCAGCCAGTCCCTTGACGTCCAGCAGAGGAGTGATCTCCCTCCCTGACTCACCTGCTGCGGGATACACCGCTGCAGCATAGGGCACCCCAAGACGTTCCAGCTGGGGAATCATATAGGACCCGGTGAGCATAACTGCACTGGTCCCCCGAAGGAATGATGAGGTCATGCCGTCACGCTCTGCAGGATCAGCAAGACCCTGCTGCTTCAGGCTGATCAGGTATTCAAAAACTTCTCTGGAAGCACTGCTGGTGAGACGGTCTGTCCCCTGTTCCTGAAATATATCTGCACCAAATCCGTAGAGAAACGGAAGCAGCCAGTAGGCTGAGTACATGTTCCATACAGCAGGATATTTCACCCCCTCCCGCTGTGCCCTGTGCAGGGCCTGCTCAAACTGTTCAAGGGTCATCCCCGTCTCCGGAAGTTCTATCAAAGCGGGATTATAGATGATGATATGAGCATCAAGATAAAACGGTACAGCCCAGGGAACATCATGTACAGTGAATGCATCTTTCCCTGCAAGGACATGGGGTGATGCGGGCTGCAGGACCCGTTCAGCCAGATACTGGGGTATATGGTCCGACTGCACCATCAGCACATCGGGCATCGCCTGGCCTGAGCGCTCATAGGAGACAGCCTTTCTGCTGATTCCAGGAACATCCAGAACATCAACCGGAATGCCGAAGGATGAGGAAAAGTCCTGAAGGGCACCCTTAAGCACATCGGTACCCTCCCAGCTGATCCATACCTCCAGCGGCCGCAGAGGCAGCAAAGTCCCTTCAACCCGTATCTCTGCTGGGTGCTCAACAACCTGCTTTCCGGCAGAGAACATCTGGGAATTCAGATACATGCTGAACAGCTGCTCCGGAGACACAGGAGACTCAATTGAAACTTCCTGCCCCGAACCCGTTACTACGGTGATGGCAGAAACATCCAGCATCAGGGGAATCATATCGCCCAGGAGGACTGCAGGACCCTTGGATGACATAAACCCCTGTTCCTCCAGGACCTGCCGAGTTACCGGGATTCTCCGATCCTGGAACAC
>PWNW01000349.1 GCA_003557605.1 Spirochaetaceae bacterium | reverse complement strand
TGGAGACAGCTCTAAGACTCTCAGATGCCCTTGGTTCCTGCAGGCTTACTGCTTTGACCATCGGCGGAAGGGAATCGGAGAATTTTATGAAGACGCTCTATGCGCTGGGGTTTGATCAATGTGTCAGAATTGACACCCAAGGGGATCTCAGGTTCTCGCCGATGTACAAAGCGGCAGTAATTTCAGAATATGTCAGACAAAAACCCCAGGATGCTGTTCTCACGGGGCTGCAGGGAAGCATCGGAGGCAGCGGCCAGACCCCGCTGTTCACTGCTGAACTCCTTGGGTATCCCTGCATCACTGCAGCTCAGGATCTGCGGGCAGCCGGAGATAATCAGCTTCAAGTGAGAAGCGCAGCGGATGACGGGGATATCGTGCAGACCGTCAAACTGCCCTGCGTGGTATCCGTTGGAAATGCGGAGTATTCATATCTTCGGGTTCCTTCGCTGAAGGACAGGATGAAGTGCGGGAACAAGCCGACGGCTGTCTGTTCGGCTGAAGATCTAGTGCCATCGTTCCCGGGAGAGCTGGCGTTGCTGAACTCCCTGGAACTGAGAGACCGGAAACGCAGCACGGTGGTTATCCATGAGGGAACAGCAAAAGAGAAGGCACAAAGGCTCTATGATGAGTTTTTGAAGCCAAGGATGGATGTACCATGAAGTATGCTGCTGTTCTTGACGGGAGATCAGAACATATACGAAAACATGCTCAGCAGCTGCAGTCCGCTGTACAGCTTCTATCACTGTATGATGCAGCTGCAACAGTGATCATCTATGATGACGAAGCACTTCGTGCATCACTGGTTGAACATGCACTGTCGGAAGATATTATTCTGGTGAAAGCTGATTCCTGTTTGAGGGAGACACTACTTGAGGTTCTGCAGAATATTCTTGTAGAACTTTCTCCTGATCTCTGCATCTTTCCGGGTACCTATGCTGGAAATGAAACAGCAGCAAGGCTGTCTGTCCGTATGAACGGAAGCTGCCTCACATCAGTGCATGGATGCACTTGCACTGATGACAGGCTTCTGTGCAGAAAGAAGGTCTATTCAGGATACCTCACCGGTATATTTGAGCTTCAGCAGAAACCCTGGTTTGTCACGGTATCACATGAAGCAGACAGTGAGGCTTTCGGAGCAAGGAGAAGCAGGCGCATCCGTGAGATAGATGTCTCAGGAAGAACAGACTCATATATTGTGGAATACCGGAGAATCAAGGAAGACAGATCGGCTTCCCTGGAATCTGCAAAGCGGATTGTTGCTGCCGGCAGGGGTGCCGGCAGCCGTGAAGCAGTAAAGGAGCTTACGGACCAGGCCGCACTCTTTGGTGCTGAGCTGGGGGTTACCCGCTGTGCGGCCATGAACGGGTGGGCTCCGATGAACAGGATTCTCGGCGCATCAGGGGTCATTGCCCGTCCTGAAGTGTGCATTGTTCTCGGGGCTTCCGGGAGCCCTGCATTTCTTGCGGGCATAGAGAAAAGCACTTTCATTGCATCAGTGAACCGGGACCCGTCAGCCCCGATTACCTCATGCGTCGATGCGGCGGTAATAGATGACTGCATTGAAGTAATGAATGAACTGACAGCGATTATGAAGGAAGAGAAACACCGATGAACATGAAGATATTCCCCATGGATGAGAAGTACCAGGATTATCTCACCGATGAATCCTGCTGTTCAGGCTCTGCAGAGAGCATTTCATTCCCCGAATCCGAAGAACAGATCAGGGAAATCTGTCAATCCATGAGGCATCAGGGAACCTCTGTCACTCTCCAGGGAGGGAGGACCGGTATTGTCGGGGGAGCAGTCCCTGAAGGCGGACATGTCATGAATCTGTCGAAGATGAACAGCGTGGCGGACTGCGTGCAGGTCCAAGGAGGCCGGAACCTGCTCAAAGTTGAGCCTGGGGTGACCCTGCTTGATCTGCAGAAACAAATCAGGAAGATTTCCGGACCGGGTAAGCTGTGCTGGCCCCCTGATCCGACAGAACCGACTGCTTCGATAGGCGGCATCATTTCCTCCGGGGCGAAGGGCTGCAGCTCCTGGTATTACGGAGAAACCGCTTCATATGTTGAGGCGCTGCGATATCTTGACAGCAACGGGGAGTTCAGGGAGATCACGAGGGGTGAGAAATCCCTCTTGTTTCATGGGACGTATATTGATGAGATCGACCTGCTTATTGGAGGTGAGGGCATATACGGCGTGATTACGGAGGCGACCCTGAAGCTTGTGCCTGCACCTTCGGTGCTTTGGGGGATCTGTTTCTTTTTCCGCGACAGGAATGACTGTCTTGCCTTTGGCGAACAGATGCGGGTCCGGGGAACAGGTGATGATGTCTCTGCCGTTACGGTCCTTGAATATATTGACCGGAAGAGCATCGACATTGCCGAGAAGCAGAAGCCCCATATGACAAACATCCGGGACCTGCCTGATGTTCCCTCTGAAATGCAGGCCATGGTTTTCTGTGAGATTCACGGCAGCAGTGAGCAGGCGGTGGAGGAGCGTGCCGGCATGCTTCTTGAATTATCGGAGAACCATCGATGCAGTCCCGAAGACACCTGGGCTATGACCGGTGAGTACGGGGTGGAAAAACTCCGTGCCTTCAGGCATGCGGTTCCTGAGTCGGTGAATATGCATATACGATCATTGAGCGCAGAACATCCCGGGATCATGAAGCTCGGTACAGATATGATGATGAAAGGATACACCAGTATTGATGCAGTTGACATGTATGAGAATCAGCTGCGGCAGGCGGGACTTGAAGGATGCATATTCGGCCACATGGGAAGCGGCCATCTTCACATGAACATACTGCCGAAAGATATTGATGAGTACCACAGAGGCAGGGAGCTCCTTGCACATGTAACCCTTGGGTGTTCGCAGCGGGGCGGGAGAGCATTTACCGAGCATGGTATTGGTAAAGTAAAGCGTGAAATGTATGCAGCTCTTTCAGGGAAACAGAATATTGATGAGATATGCAGGAAGAAGCGGGAACTTGACCCTGAACTGATGTGGAATCCAGGCAATGTTGTTGATTTCTCCTTGCTGGAGGACCCGTGATACGTATTGCAGTATGCATCAAGCAGGTCCCTGCCTATGATGAAGGGGGGATGAATCCCAGCACCGGCAATCTCAATCGCAGCGGCCTGGAGTCGGTAATTAACACCTATGATCTCTCCGCGCTGGAGACTGCCCTGCAGATGAAGGATTCCCATGGTGCTGAGGTTGATGTGTTTTCCATGGGAACCGCAGATGCCGAAAAGAGCGTTTCCTCCGCCTGCATCATGGGAGCTGATGCAGGATACCTGCTGACCGACAGCAGGTTTTCCGGAGCGGATGTAACTGCAACTGCCTATACACTGATGCAGGGCATGCAGGCTGTCGGCAGCTATGATCTGATACTCTGCGGAAGCAGGACTACCGACGGAGACACATCACAAGTCAGCGGTGCATTGGCGGCATTGATGGGCATGGTTCACCTGAACTGGGTGACCAGAATTGCCGATGTAACTGAAAACAGCATCACCGCTGTCCAGACCCTTGAGTATGAGGAACTGAAACTGCAGCTTCCCTTTCCTGCCCTGATTTCTGTAGAACGTGAAATCGCCGTACCCAGGATGCCCACTCTACGCATGCGGCTTCAGAGAAAATCGATG
>PWNW01000223.1 GCA_003557605.1 Spirochaetaceae bacterium | reverse complement strand
TCGCTTTTCAGCACGTTGCCGAAAATTACCGGATTGGTGGTGGCCCCTACCGCTCCGTGCTCAATCGCATATCCGAGTTCCTTGAATGAACAGGAATCGTTCCAGAATTCTGTGGGGGTTGTCTCTGCCATCTTGTGCAGCGGACTCTTATACGCTTCGCTCATGTAGTTTCCTCCAGTTTTGCATGTATTTACATCCCCTGAATATTTACAGGGCCTGTCAATCTGTTCATGTATCCCACCGTCTTTGCGTCACCTCGCCGGGTTTCTGCAGGGACACGGTTTTACGCAGTACCGGCGCTCTGAGATCCGTCTTCCTGCCCAGCCAGGGCTGGTCAGGATCCCGGAAGGACTTCTCCTTCCTGCCGAGCAGCAGAAACAGCAGTGCTGCCGCTGCGGCGCCAATCACAATTCCTAGTACCAGCATCATACGGGGAAATTCCCATGTTTACGTTCGATCCTGGACTCATGCTTCGTCACCAGCGACTCCAAGGACCGTATGAGTTCCTCCCGGGCATCCTCGGGAGCTATTACGTCATCCACAAATCCGGCTGCTGCTGAGACATAGGGATTCATGGAGCTCTCCTGGAATTCCTGGATCTTTGCATTTCTCGTCTCTCCAGGATTCTGAGATGCGGCAATTTCACGACGGAATATAATGTTTGCAGCACCCTGAGCTCCCATCACCGCAATCTCTGCGCAGGGAAGCGCCAGGACCCGGTCATATCCCAGAGAACGGGCAGCCATGGCAATATAGGCCCCTCCGTAGGCTTTTCTGAGAATCAGGGATATCTTCGGCACCACCGCCTCTCCGATGGCATACAGCAGCTTTGCGCCGTGGCGGATAATCCCGTCATACTCCTGCACCGTTCCCGGCATGTATCCGGGAATGTCCACAAGAGATATTACCGGCACATTGAAGCAGTCGCACACCCTGACAAACCGGGCCGCCTTGTCCGATGAGTTGATGTCCAGGGTTCCCGACAGCACCTTGGGCTGGTTGGCAATGATCCCCACCGATCGGCCTGCAAGCCGGGCAAACCCGACCACGATGCTTGGAGCGTATTCCTTGTGAACCTCAAGAAAGGTCTCCTTGTCAAAGACTTCATCGATGATGTCACGCACATCATAGGCCTTGGTGTTCTGTTCGGGGATAACTTCATTCACCTTCGGAGTTTTCCTTGACTTGGAGTCCCCGTTCTCAACCAGGGGAGGATGTTCCATATTATTGGAAGGCAGATAGGAGAGAAGCTTTCTAACCAGGGTAAAGCACTCCTGCTCATCCTTGCAGTGGAAATGGGCATTTCCGCTTTTTTTGCTATGGGTCGAAGCTCCTCCGAGCTGCTCGTGGGTGACCTCTTCTCCCATCACCGCCTTAATGACGTCAGGTCCGGTGATGTACATCTGAGAGACCTTCTCCACCATAAAGACAAAATCGGTGAGGGCGGGAGAATAGACCGCTCCTCCGGCACAGGGGCCGAGGATCAGCGACAGCTGGGGTATGACCCCTGAAGCATCAATATTTGAGCGGAATATCTTGCCGTATCCGTCGAGGGAATAGACCCCCTCCTGGATCCTGGCTCCCCCCGAATCATTTATCTGGATAAAGGGAGTCCTGGTCTTCAGGGCCATATTCTGGGCACGGTTGATCCGTTCCGCCTGCTGCTCCCCCAGGGACCCTCCAAGGACCGTAAAATCCTGGGAGGAGAGACAAACCTGCCGCCCGTCTATCAGGCCGGTTCCGGTGACTACTCCGTCCCCGGGGAACCGGTGTTTCTCCATTCCGAAGTCGGTGGATCGGGATGTTATGTAGGGAAAGCTTTCTATGAAAGATTTTTTGTCAAGAATGGAATCAATACGGTCCCGGGAAGTCATTTTCCCCTTTTTTTTCTGCTGCTCCTTCTTCTCATCGCCCCCTGCTTCAAGGAGCTTTTCCTTCATCTCCTTCATCCGTTCCAGTTCATGTGCTCGTGACATGGTTCCTCCTTTGTCCTCTACAGGACTTCACTTCTCACCGCTTCGCTGAACAGGTCTTCATCCGAAGGCTGCCTGTTTGGTATGGGGAATGCAACCCAGGTAGTGTTCAGCAGATGCTTGAAGGTGATGTTCTCACTGGAAATATTGCCTCCCCAGGAGCCGCATCCCAGAGTAAGGGTGGTGGGCATGCCGTTCACCCATGCGCCGCTGTTTGCCAGCGTCTGGGGCTGGTTCACCATAACCCGGGAAACCTTTACCCGTTCTGCCAGTTCCAGCACCCGCTGCCGGTCTGAGCTGTGGATGCCGCAGGAATGTCCTGCCCCTGAGTAGGCGGTGATGTCATTGACCATCTGCACCGCATCAGAGAAATTTTTCCATTTGTAGAGGGTGGTCACCACGGAAAGCTTCTCCCCTGAGAAGGGGTACTGTTCTCCAATTCCGGTCTCCTCCACCATAATGAAGGTTTTGCCCTCGGGCAGGTCAATGCCGGCGGCCTTTGCAATGCTTGCAGCGGGCTGGGCAACAACTTCCCGGTTCAGGGTATGTCCGTCGGGCCACATGGCCTTTTCAAGACGCTTCTTCTCCTCAGGAGGCACCAGATACCCCCCTTCAGCCTCCATGGCCGCTGTCAGGTCGTCATATATGCCCTCGAAAACGAGGCAGGAGTTTTCTGATGAACAGCTGGTAGCCTGATCGAAGGTCTTTGATCTTCTAATCTTCTCGGCAACTTCCCTGACATCCTGGGTTTCGTCCACTACCGTGACGGCATTTCCCGCACCGACTCCGTATGCGGGAGTTCCGCTGGAATAGGCTGCACGGACCATGGGCCCTCCGCCGGTAGCCAGGATCAGATCGCACTGCTTCATCAGCTCCTGGCTGTTCTCCAGGCTCACCTCATCCATGTTAATTATCAGATCAGGGTTCATGCCGTGCTTCTCCAGAACGGACCTCATCAGGTCCGTCACCAGCGCATTCGTCTTCTGAGTCCTCGGATGGGGAGCGAGAATCACTGCGTTTCGGGTCTTCACGGCCCAGGATGCCTTCAGCACCGGAGTAGCCTCGCAGTTGGTGCAGGGTATCAAAGCACCGACGACCCCGACGGGCTTTGCAATTTTCACTAAACCAAGCTCATGGTTCTCCTCGATAACCCCAACCGTCGCCGCACCTTTCATATCAAGCCAGCCGGCCCGAACCTTGTTCATCATTTTTGCATATTTGCTTTCCACATCCCCCATTCGGGATTCTGATACGCCAAGCTCTGAAAGCTCCCTGGCAAACTTTGGCTGCACCGCATGCCAGGCAATGCTCTCAACAACCCGGTCCACCTCAGCCTGAGATGCGTACTCGATGCTTCTCTGAGCCTCCCGTGCTCTGTGCATCAGCGATTCAATGTATCGGACTGCTTCACTCATATGACCCTCCTCTTTCTATATAACAAAATATTTTTCGCATTGTAATATTTGATGTCCACGATAGTACCATTCCTCCTTGGTGCTGTCAAGAAACCATACCACACAAACCAGCGGTCTGAACACGGCGATGCAGTGAAATAGCTGGAAAAACAGAAAGAAGCACTATCTATCTATATATTTAATAACAATTTACATATGCATAACAAATATTTCGTATTATAAAATAAATTTTATAATACAATTGCTTTTAGGGGCATATCATCTGATGTTT
>PWNW01000054.1 GCA_003557605.1 Spirochaetaceae bacterium | reverse complement strand
GGAATTCACCTTGTACTATCGAACAGCTTGAGACTTTTTTCAAGCGGCTGTTTCAAGACTGCAGACTGGTATGCTGCTGTCTGCTCAGAGGAGACCGCTGATAATTCAGATTTTCGCAGTACTGGCTGCCGGTTTTTCATGGCCGCAGGAAGCAGCGGCTGATTTCCGGGAAAACGGTACTGCTGCGGCACATACGGCTATGATAATCCCCGCAGCAAGTCCCGCAGTTCCTGCAAACCGATATCCCCCGGTAAACTGAAAGATGACACTGAAAAACCAGGGGCCAACCGCACTGCCTGCAACAATCCATCCCATGGCAAACCCGGATACTGCACCAAGATGTTTCCTGCCGAACAGTCTCGGCCAGCTGATCATATTCAGCATTCCGAACAGCCCTCCTGAAATGCCCATGCTGACGATCAGCAGAGTTCGGGCGGCAGGAAGAGCAAGCAGGGATACCGCCAATCCTGAAACTGCCGCTGAAAGAGCATGCAGAATTATTAACCATTTCAAATTGATCCGATCACTCGCCCAGCTTGAAACAAACTTCGATACAACTGAAATAAGCGCAATGGGGAAAAAAATTCCTAAGGCATACGCAGTATTCCTGCCGACTTCGGAAAAAATTGAAATCACATGAAAGGTTACTGCGGTATTGTAGAATCCCCAGAACCAGAGAAGCAGCACCAGAACCCAGTACCGGAGATCTCGTTTTGCTTCTGCAAGGGTGCTGCTCACCTCCGCATCATGGATGACAGGCCTTCGGGTGATTCGCCGTTTCATCCCCTCTTCAATCTTCATCCCGCAGGATTCCGGGGTGCTTCGGTAGACCAGTATTGACAACGGCAGAAAGAGACATACCAGTACGGCAGCGAGGAACTGCAGTGCTCCGATCCAGCCGAAGAGATCAATCAATCCCTGCAGAGGCCGCGGTGCATATGAAAACCCGAAGGCAGTGAAGATGCCCAGAATGCCTACCGCAAGTCCTCTTCGGGACCCAAACCACTGAACCACCATAGCCCGTGATACCAGGGTCAGCACACCCTGACCGAAAAACCGTATTCCGAAGAATCCTGCTGCTGCAGCAGCAAATCCGACAACACCGGGGGACAGAGAAAAGACCGTTGAAAGAGTTTCAGTGACAACACTGGAACTGGAAAGGAAGAGTAAAAACAGAGCAAGCATCACTGCTGAAACGGATGCGGTAATTCTTGCACCGGAACGATCATACCATCGTCCTGCCAGTGGTATAAGCAGTGCGCTTGCAAGGGTGCCGATCATATATGCTGATGATACCCCCACCCGGGTTGATTGAAAAGCGGCAATATAATGATCGGTAAATACAGAAACTCCCATGGTCTGGCCGGGAATGCTTGCAAGAATCCCCATTGATCCGGCAATGAGAATAACCCACCCGTAATACACTGGAAATCGGGCAGGGATAGAACGGGGTTTCGATGGGTCTTCCTTCGGCAAGATGGTTGCGCTCCTAGTATGACATGGGAAACAGTAATGCTGTAAGCGATGAAGTCAGTTTTTCACAAATACATGAAAACTGCAAGCGCCTGCAGGCAGGAATATTTCTGAAGCTGCAGGACAAACATATCACTTAGATGAGACATCTGAATAATTCCTGTTTGATGTCATGGCCCTCAAGAATGCACCGTATATGGCCGTCTGTCACTTTGGACATATTCCAGCAGTCCCCTGCCTGACTGACGGGATTCACCCGAAGCATCCCGGTATGCATATTCAGCGGTGAACAGCTGGGGATAAATGACATATTTCCGTTTATCTGCGGATGCAGCATTGCCTCCCCATGCCCGCTTGACCGGGAGATACTCCTCCCGTATGGAGAGATGAATCTCTGCATCATCATCGGCGAACACCATATCGGCACGTTCCACCTGATGTTCCCCAGTGAACCGCAGGTTCTTCATGCTCTCACACCGATAGGATGAAACATTCAGATTTGCATCAACATGATACCCGAAGGAGTAGTCCTTGTTCTGTTCACCGTCAATGAAATCGGCATAATAGGAAAAGAAATATGTCCCGTCGTCAAGGAGCACCGGGGTGTAGAGATAACATCCGAACTCCCTGGGGCTGTTGTTCTGCTTCTTCAACCGGGGGTGGTCCAGAAAGGCCGTCCCTTGGATATCGGATGCCACTCCATCAATGGTTATCTGACCATGGAGCCGGCACGGGACAAGCCACATGGAAAAGGTGGTGTTTTTTTGGATGTTGTCAGGGAGGGTTACAAATACCAAAGGCTCCATTATGACATCAACATCCATGCTGCCCTCTGGTGATGCCATCTTCCAGTGCATCTCCGGATACCCCTCCACCGACAGCAGCTCCCGATCTGCTCCATGCACAGCATGGCTGAAGGCGTCGCTGCGTATCTTCAGATCATTCTCTTCTCCGGAACAGGAATACAGATACCCGCCGTCACGGCTGAGGATTTCTATCCGGTAATGGGAATCCCTTCCTGCCGCCTTCCATCCCGGCTTAGCCCAGCCGCGGTCCTCGCTGAAGTCCTCTCCCCTTCCAAAGCCGATACGACCTCCGAGCAGATGCGGATGGTCAAACCTGCAGAATGCCCAGTTTCCTTCATAGCTGTACTTCCCAGGCTCCATCACCAGATCTGACATCTTCATGTCAGAGGGAAGGGTTACTTCGCTTACCGCTGTGGAAAAATTCGTCTTCATCTGCCTTCTATTCTCCATGAACATCAAACTGCAAGCACAGCTTGCAGAGAACTATAATATATCCTCTGCTATCTTAGCACCTTTTTCAGCCCGGTCAATAAAAAACCCGTCTGCAGCTGCAGAATCCTTCAAGGAGACGGGTAAGGATTATCACTATGACAGATATCAGATAAGCGGCTCTTTGATTGATCTAAATGGTTTCCCAGTTACTAGGAAACCCCATCATTAGCTTGACCTCTTGAACTGAAATGGTTCTTCCTCAAGCTTTGTAAAAGAATGAGCAGTATTTCTCTTTAATGAATCAAACAGTTCAGTATCATTCAGAAGATATTTCATCATGAGAAGTACAGCAAACATATCTTTAACTCCCATGACCGGTTTTCCGCTATGAAAGGGAATTTGCAATGCTGAATGATCGGGAAGAAACCCTAGTTCTGTGTTGAACTTAAAACTGAAGAAGCGTTCTCCATGCGCACAGATATTTCTTGCTATAGTAATGATCTTAGCAGCATCAAGATACTCACAAGCCCGGTGAACTTTAGCAAATTCATAAGCGAGATAACCGGCTGTTTGGTGATCAGAAATAAAATAGCCCCAAAAAAAATTTGGCCCCGGGCCCGTAGGCGACCGGAGCTCAATCCCTTACCTGGATCATACTGGTGATGTTGATTAAAGTCAACTTTCCGGATTCTCAGGACAAACTCATCTAAGTTAATTACGAAATGCAGCAGTATGCAAAACATAGTTCCACAGTCCCCTCTGCTCTCTTAGCACCTTTTTCAGCCCGGTCAATAAAAAACCCGTCTGCAGCTGCTGCAGCTGCAGATCCTTCAAAGAGACGGGTAATTATGGCATGGGGAGAGAAGTACATGCCATGTACTAATTCATAATCCCCCGCTGATGTGATCACATCGGTGTTTTTTCCCTATCATGGGGGTAATGGATTGTTCAGACTATTTAAAGGGGTCCCAGCG
>PWNW01000153.1 GCA_003557605.1 Spirochaetaceae bacterium | reverse complement strand
TGTGGTACTCGTCAACCTGACGAATCTCCTGCGGTGTAAGCAGTGAACAATCTATAAGGTTCCGTTCATAGGGACAAAGCGTCAGGGTTTCCCACCTGAAAAACCGTCCGAATCCCTTGTCCTCCCCCTGCACCGCAAATATTAGATTCTCGATGCGGATACCGTACCGGCCCTCGCGATAGAGTCCCGGTTCATTGGAAAGCACCATCCCCTCTTCAATTGGCACGTCCAGGGGCTTTGTGCTTATGCTCCCAGGTCCTTCATGGACGCACAGCATATGACCGATTCCGTGTCCGGTTCCGTGTCCGTAGTGCATCCCCTCTTCCCAGAGGAACATTCTCGCAAGGGTATCCAGCTGGAATCCCCGTGTACCCTCTGGAAACGGAGTTCTGGAGAGCTTCAGGTGTCCCTTAAGCACCAGAGTATAGTCATGAATTTCCTGCTCTTCAGGCTCTCCGAAGAGCACCGTTCTGGTGATGTCCGTAGTTCCTCCGAAATACTGACCGCCGGAATCTATGATCATCAGGCCCCTTCGGTCAATGGTGAAGGCTTCAGGCTCCTGTGCCCGGTAGTGGATCACCGCACCATGGGACAAATACCCGATAATCGGTGAAAAACTTTCCTGGTAGAACCCCTTCTGCTTTTCCCGAAAAGAAAGAAGCTTCTTCCCAAGGGAGACTTCGTTCCAGGTCCCGTCCTGCCAATGGTTCTCCAGCCAGAACAGAAATGATGCCAAGGCAGCCCCGTCCTGGACATGCACCTCCTGCATGCCCTTCAGCTCGACCTGGTTCTTTCGTGCCTTCATGAAGGAAGTAATATCAGGGCGCTCAACTGAAGCAGAGGCCTCTTCAATCCGCTGGGCAAGCAGCATCGCTGTCCGTCGGGGATCAAGCAGCACTTTCCCAGGATCCCCATGAAGAAGCTGAGACAGGGTTTCAGCAGCCTGCTCATAGGGTGTTATCTCAACAGGATGCAGCGCATGCACCAGTTCATCGGAGAATTTTCCTTTGTCAGCGCACAGCACCGCTTTGTCAGTACCAATGAAAAGATATGACAGACATAAGGGATTGTATTCCACATCACTCCCTCTGATGTTCAGCACCCAGGCAATGTCATCAAGAGATGATACTACATACCACGAAGCATCAAGATCCTGCATATGCTTCCGCAGGTGTTTCAGTTTTTCCTGCCGGTCTGTTCCTGCATATGATATCGGCACCTCAAAGGCCTTGCCTGCGGGAACAGGCGGCCGCTCTTCCCAGACTCCCTCACACAAGTCATCGGTGAGGATGCAGGAAATGCCGTAATCCTTCAGTTCCGCAGTATAGGTCCTCCAGTCTGCCAAGGTGATCTCCTCCTTGTTCAGACCAAGGGTCCTTCCTTTTTTGAGAATAGAGATCAGAACAGGAATCACCTCACCAGGACCGGGATGGGTCACTTTATGCAGGATGATTCCGGTACCCGAGACTTCCTGTTCCGCCTGAAGATGATACCTGGGGTCAACCCAGAGGTGGGCACCGTCCAAGGTGATGACTGCTATGCCTGCGGATCCGGTAAACCCGGTGATCCATGCACGGGTTTCCCACCGCAGAGCAGGGTATTCACTGTGATGCGGGTCAGTTCCCTCTATGATGTATCCGTCAATCCCCCAGGTACGCATTAAGTTCCTGAGCGCATTGAGCCGCTGCTTAATTTCCATGAATCTGAACCTCCAGAAAGCTTACCGCCACGGACCCCGTCCGGAACGTTTCCAGATGTCGAGGGGATCAGTCTGCAGCCGAATAAGAAAATACAGATATGCAAAGGCAAACCCAGCCAGATGGGTCAGATGGGCAACCCCGGTCTGAACCCTGGAAACCTGGCTGAAAATCTCAATTGCCGTATATGCTGCGACCAGTATTGGCGCACGAACAGGGAGAATACCAAACACAAAAATCCGTGCATCTGGGAAGAATACCGCAAAGGCAAAGAGCACGGCAAATACGGCACCGGAAGCTCCTAGAAGAATGACTGAATAACCTCCGGTGAGCAGATAGACAAAGAAAGAGAATATTCCCGCCAAGGTACCGGTAAGGAAGTAGAAGAGCAGAAACTCCCTGCTTCCCATCCTTCTTTCTATCTGGGTGCCGAAGAAAAACAGTCCGATCATATTAAACAGCAGATGGCTAAAGTTTGCATGGGCAAACATATAGGTGAATACCTGCCAGACAAACAAGTTTTCAACTACCAGCCCGGGTATCATAGCAATGTATATGAGAATCCGGCGGTTGATGTTTGTGAGGAAAAACACAAACACATTAACCATGATGAGTATAAGGGTGTAATTCCCGTAGGTATACCGGAAAGGTTTTCGTATCAAACTGCTCATATAAAAGAAAATAGTTTAAATGGCCGTTTCAGTCAACTCCGACAGCACCTGAGAGAAATCTTTCCTGCGGATGCAGGGCACTATCCGAGGCTGCAGAGCATTTCAACCAGTTCCTGCTTTGCAGAGCCCTGAGGGAATACCTCTTCAAAACCCTGTATCACGCCTCGATACAGCAGCTCCGCCCGCTGCCTCGCCCCTGATATCGCCCCGGATGCTTCCATAGCTGAAATTACATCCTCAATGATTTCCTTTACCCGCCCGTCTTCAGGATCCATCTCCCTGATATCCGCAAGCTGTGATGCCAGCTTCGGTATCTGATGAGGCTGCAGTTCTGCATGGAGTATCAGGGGGAGGCTTTTTTTACCCTCAATAATATCGTCGCCGCGCATCTTGCCTGGATTTCCCGTTTCCAGGTTCACCACATCATCCATCACCTGAAAGGCAACACCCAGCTGTTCTGCGAGTTCGCCAAGGGTGCGCATCTTTTTCTCATCGCCTTCTCCGGCGCATACTCCTATCTCTGCAGCCATTCCTGCAAGACAGCCGGTCTTGAGCCGGCACATCAGTTCATAGGACCTCTCATCCGGTATATATGCGGGGTCTCGGTGCCAGGCGATATCAAAACCCTGCCCGAAATGCACTCTTCTCAGGTATCTGCTGTAGATTTGATACAGCTGAAGCTTCCGCTCATCGGGCAGATCGGATGCGTCAATGCAGGAGGTAGGGAGATAGTACAGAAGATTGCCTGCATTTATGGAGATATCAGTACCGAAGACGGTATGGACCGCAGGCTCTCCCCGCCGCATATCTGAGCTGTCCTCAATATCATCAATGATCAGGCTTCCGTTATGGGGAAGTTCAACCACCGGCGTCAGAGGATATGCATATTCTGCACCCACCTTACCGCCGAAGGCCTCTGCAGTAAGCACCATCAGCAGCGGCCGCCACCGCTTGCCGCCTCTGCGTATCAGATTTCTCCCAGGTTCACAGAACCTGTTCACCATGGAGAAATCAATGCTGTGATGAGCAGGCCGGCAGACCTCTGAGAACCAGGCATCCTCTGCCTGGTCGGGAAGTATCTTCAGTATCTCTTGTTCAATTCTGTCCAGTCGGGTTTTCATCATTCTACAAGAATATACAGCACCGAGGTTCTGTCAAGGTTTTTTTCCGGCTCAGGATGTGATGTTTTTTCACAAACCAGGCAGGTGTGTGTTTTTTTCACACCTGATGAAGAGGAAAGGGAAAAACAAGCTTCAGAGCCGATGAAGCAGTGAATCTATTAACTTTATATATATAATATAATTATAAAATTATTTCATCAT
>PWNW01000161.1 GCA_003557605.1 Spirochaetaceae bacterium | reverse complement strand
TCTCAGTGTTCTACCTGTATGATAAACCCTCGACATGGTGTTGTCAAATATTCAGTTAACTAAATCAAGGATGTTTGAATACCTTTGTTCAGAGCTGTAATCCCGTCGGCAATGTGCCGCTATTCAATACCAGCAAGGTCATCGCTGTCAACCGCAGGGGGTTTAGGCGACATGATGCGCAGCACTTCATCACGAAGCGCCTTGTCGTCCTGGATGAGCCTCCGCAATGACGACGGAGTGAAGTTCTCTATTCTGATGCTTTTACGTTTTTCCATGATATCCCGATGCATCTGTTCATCAAGCACACCCTTGGCTTCCAGAGCCTGGATGCCCTTAAGCACCGAGAGCACATGCACAGCATTCTGGTGACGGATATGGTGCTCCAGGGATGCCAGCACCTGGACTATCTGCTCACGCTCCTGGGGATTCCAGGCTTCAGCAAACTCATAGGTCTCAAGGCGCTTAAAGAGACTGAGGATAGGCTCAGCTGATTCGGGGGGTATGAAGAAAAAACGGTATCCGTCCTCGTAACAGGAGAGGGTCTTCAATGTTCCGATATCCATGGAGGGCACCACAAAAAACACTGTCTGAAATACCACCTCACGCTCCGCACTGGCAGAAAGCTTTTTTGCCGTCGTCTTTGCCTGCTGGAGAAGATACGCCTGGAGGTTTTGAGATTTTGACAGTTTTGCATCGAAAATCACATACTGATCGAGAAACCGGATGAGCACATCAGGTTTCAGGCTCTGGTCAAATCCTTCCGGAAGGCTTGTATTGTCATAACAGGGAAAATAAAGGTCCCCTCTACCCGCCAGCTCCCTGATAAGCTTTACCGTCTCCTGCTCATGCAGCGCCCACTGCCTGTCCCTGTTCTCCGCTTCCTGCTGCTGCTTCTCCCGCTCGGAAATCAGCACACGCTCCCGCTCCTGCTCCAAAAGCTTTCGGGCACTGTCCAGCTCCTGGACCTGCTGTTCCACATCCCGCAATCGCTGCTTCTCCTCACTTTCAAGCTGTGCGATGCGCTGGTCCCTGCTTCCCAGTAGCTGGCGAAGCTGTTCCGCCTGCATGATGTATTCCCGCTTCTCATGTTCAGCAGAATTCTGCTGACCCTCAAGCTGACTGAGGCGCTGCTGAGCGAGAAGCAGTTTTTTCTCCTGCTCATCCTTTCGGATGCGGAGAGTTCGATTTGACAACAGCAGAAAAATACAGACAACTGCTGCTGCAGCTGCTCCGATATATACCCCATACTCCATGGGAATACTATACACCTAGTATCAATTTTTTACCACATGGGCGGGAAACTCAATTTCTATCCTGGCACCCCCGAAAACTGCAGGTGCAGCAGCCCTGACTGATGCACCGTGGAGGTGAAGAATCTCCCTGGTGATGGCAAGGCCGAGTCCTGTACCTCCCGATTCCCGTCCGCGGTGCATATCAACACGGTAGAAACGTTCAAATATCTTCTCACGCTCCTGCTCTGCAATACCGGGACCGGAATCCTCAATCGATATCACCAGGTTGTTCTTCGGACTGCGGGCACAGGTTACGTCAATACTTCCGCCCTCAGGGGTATGGCGGAGGGCATTTGCCAGAATATTTGAAAACACCTGATCCATCCTCCGACTGTCCCAGGAAACCCTCAGGTCATCACCTAAAACTGAGTGCCCCGGCCCCAATGCCCGCTGCCTGGCAATCTCTATCTGTTTTCTGTCCGCCAGAAGTGTGAAGGCACTGACTGCCTGATCAATCCGATCCTGCAGACTGCACTCCTCCAGTAAGAGCGAGACCGTTCCCGATTCTATTGATGAAAGGTCCTGAAGCTCATCAATCAGCTGGGAAAGCTGCTGCACCTCATGCTGCATATGGGTCAGCTGGTCCTTGTCAGGGGCATACACCCCGTCTAGAAGCATCTCAATCTCTGCAGAGAGCAGGGCAGCAGGAGTTCGCAGCTCATGGGCGGCGTCGGAGATAATCCGACGCTTCCAAATCTCTGACTGTTCCAAAGATTCCGCCATGGCATTAAAGGAGCGTGAAAGATCTCCCAGCTCATCTCTTCGGTTAATCCGCACCCGTGTCTTATACCTGCCCTTTTTTATTGAATCAACAGCCCTGCGCAGTGCGCTTACCGGTGATATAATATGTGCAAACATCAGCAAGCTTATTACCAGGGAAACCGCAAATGCGATCAATGCTGCGGTAATAATTGACTGGTCAATTGATGCAAGCATCTCCCGATGATATACATCAAGCCCGGAATCAATCATGGTCCCGGCAAATACATATCCCACCGCCCTGTCTCCTGAAAGAACTGGAATTCCCCCTTCAGTATGAATTGGTCCAGTCTCTGACACACTGCCGTACACCCTCCTGATATTCCCCTGCGTATCGGTAACAGCAATGCTCTGGGGCATTCCCCGGCGATGGTGCATCATCATGCTGAACAGGGGAAGAGTGTCCGACGGAGCTTCCCGCATATGACGCATAGGAGGCACCGCAGGTTCTTCGGAGAGCATTTGAAAAAACTGCTGCTCGCTTATACGGCGGGAACCGTGGGCAAGAGTGATTTCATCACTGAGAAGTCCTGCTATCTGCTGAGAAAGGCGAATATCGTTTTCCTCAACGTACCGGGTGAACTGCTGTTCCAGCACCCTCCGGGTGATGACCGTAAGCATCACACCGAACAATACAATTATCGCGAGAAACCCGATAAAAAGCTTAACCCACAACCGTACTTTCATGACTGCTCCGCATCATTCCCGGGAGAAATAATACCCCGCCCCCCATCGTGTCCGCAAATACTGCGGCCGGGCAGGATCATCTTCAATAATCTTTCGAATATTCTTGATATGGGCATCCACAGTCCGCTCAAGCACATCATACTGGCCGCTTTTCAGATACCTGATAATGTCATCCCGGGAAAAGATCTTTCCAGGATGCTTGAGAAACAGGAGCAGCAGCTGAAACTGCAGTTCCGTAAGCTGAAGCTCCCTGCCGTCCTTCACCAGAATCCTTAAGGCGGGATCTGCAGAAAACCCGAGATGCTCAACTGACTGCTTCTTCTCAACATGATGATCCTTACGGTTCAAGGCAGCATAAATCCTTGCCTCCAGCTCCCGAAGACTGAAGGGTTTCACCATGTAGTCATTGGTTCCCGCTTGAAAACCCTTGAGTATATCCTCCTCCTCTCCTCTTGCTGTCAGCATGATAATCGGAATGGTGCTGAAGGAGCGGATCCTTCGGGCGGCTTCAATACCGTCGATACCTGGAAGCATCACATCAAGCACCACAAGGTCAGGGTTCTCTTCCCTGACCTTGCGGACCGCAGAAAGGCCCTCCCCGGACTCGATTACCTCGAAGTTTCGAGAAACCAGGTAATCTGCTGCAATTTTTCTCATCCGGGGCTGATCCTCAACTACCAGAATCTTCGGCATGAAGACCCTCCTTACCTCCAGCCCCTTGAACGGGGAGCCTGCCGGGGTACTTCTGTTCTCGGCTGCACCGGTGCACCGAACCGTCCATGGGGTGCAGCGGGAGCCCTCTGAAAACCTCTCGGTATATGAGGCATGGCCCCTCTATGCCAGTCCTGATGGGGCATCTGAAATACCATACCATGCCGGCCGCCTGATGTCATGCGCAGCAGCTGATCTTCAGAAACAATCAGTCTGCCCTGTTCTGCAACCGGGCCGATGAGAAAGGTCTCTCCGCCTATCT
>PWNW01000278.1 GCA_003557605.1 Spirochaetaceae bacterium | reverse complement strand
TCACCCTTGATGATAATCTCACCTTCGGTTCCGTCGGGAACATCGTTTCCGTCAAAGTCAACTACCTTCATTTCAACCCCGGGGGATGCTGGACCGATAGAACCCGGCTTAAACTGTTCCCCAGTCTTGTTCAGAGAAACCGCTGAAGTTGTCTCAGTAAGTCCATATCCCTCAGCAATCTGGGTCTGGAAAAGCTCCATAAACTCCTCAAGGGTCTTCATCGGCAGCGGTGCTCCTCCTGAAACGCAGAGCCTGAGGCTCTTTGGTATTTCAGTCTTTCTGGCACGGGCAATCTGCAGGAGGTGCATATACATGCTTGGTACTGCAATCAGCAGAGTTGCCGTCGTAGAGGTAATAGTGTCCAGAAGTTTTGCAGGGCTGTACTGCGGTATAAGCGACATAGCACAGCCGTTACGGGTCCCGCATACAAGACCATTGGAAAGTCCGTACACATGGAAGAGGGGAAGCACCAGCACCACCGTGTCCTTGTGGGACATGGGCATAATATTCTCAACCAGTTCAGTCTGAGCAATAAAATTCCGATGGGTAAGGATTACTCCCTTGGGGTTTCCTGTAGTTCCGGATGTATAGAGAAGCACAGCCGGATCGTCAGGGTCCGGATCTGCACTGGTGAACTTTCTGGAAGCCTGCTTAATAAGATCGGCATATTCAACGGTGCCGACAGATTTCGGTCCGCCCCGTCCTGAACGGGGAATTTTTGCAACCTGAATATCCTGCTGGTGTGCCCGATCCCGGTCAATTTCCGTATCCGCTCCGGCGAGAATTCCCTTCTTGGTGAAAGTTTGGACAACCAGGGTATCGGGAATTTTCTCCTTAGAGAGCATGTATTTTCCTGCTATCCTCCCCTCCACCAGAGCGGAGGGGTAGGCGAACAGGTCCACTGCTTTCGCATTGGTATTGATCAGCAGTCTCCAGGAAGATGTATTATGTATCATATCCTGCTCCTGTAAAAAACTATTTGGCTGAGGAATCGCTCCTCAGGTAATCATCAACTTCGTTAAAAAAGATATCTTCAATATGCTCACTCGGTTTCGGGGTAAGCAGGCTGACCACCACATAAACAATAGCATTCACCGGAAGGGTCGGCACCACAGGATGAAGATCGAAGAGCAGAAAGTTGCTTCCATCAGGCCCTTTAATAAGCAGTCCAAGCAGCAGGTAGATTACACCGACTGAGGTTCCGGCAATGGCTCCCTGCCTTGTACCGCGCTTCCAGAGAAGACCACCCACCAGAGCGGGTGCCCACTGGGCAAATCCCGGCACTGAGACATTGGTCAGGTACATTGCCATGGCTTCTTCACCGATTCCAAGCTGTACAAATATTGTAACGCTGAGAGATACTATGACAATACCTGCAACTGAGTAGCGTGCCCATGTGGTGATCTGGCGGTCAGTTGCATCGGGTTTCAGCACGCCTTGTATGACATCACGGGCTACAATAATGCTTGATGTCATCAGCTGAACCGCTGCAGTTGAAACCGCAGCAGCAATGACGCCCATCAGCACAAAGACAGCAAACCACCGAGGAAGAAAGATCTGAATAACCGACTGCACAACCTTGTCTGCTTCGGCAACATCGGTAATTCCAGGCAGGGCGGCGGGGGCTACCAGGGAACCCCATATGAAGGGGATAATGTAGAAAAAGAGTCCCCCGAAAATAAAAATCAGCAAGGGAAACCACTTAAAGAGGGTCTTGTCTCTTGCGGTCATAGCACCGATTACAACATGGGGCCATGAAAAAGCAAGGAGACCTACTACAAAGGTCCCAATCAGTAGAACCGGAGTATATTCCATCAGAGGGCCCGGGGTTGATAGCTTATCTGGTGCAATTTCCACCAGCTGATTCGCTGCCTGGATCAGACCTGCATCAGGGAAAATTACGGAAACTGCCCAGAAGAGTGATCCCAGCAGTGCGGTAACATAGACCATACCGAGAAAGATATTCACCCATGCAACAATCCGCATGCCCCCAAGAATAACCAGGATGATCAGAAGCACCGATGTATAGGCTGCTCCGACCCACAGCGGCATGCCGGTCAGCGCCTCAAACCCTCTTCCGACTCCCAGCGGCTGTATGCCGACGTAGGGTACGATGAAGGCAAGCATGGTGACCGAAAGGAGAATTCTCAGGAATTTTGATTCATAGCGCTCGGAAAGCACTTCCACTGGTGAGAGAAATCGGTTCAGTTTAGAGAGTGCCCAAAGTCTGGGCCCGAGAAACATGTACAACCCGGCAAATCCGGCTACAGAACCCCAGATGAAGAATACATACCCCGGACCATGAAGATAGAGGACGCCAGGAAATCCATAGAAGGTCCAGCTTGAACTGATGGCAAAGAGAACAAAGAAAAACATAACTACTACACCGATGGTCCTTCCGGCCATCATGTAGTCCTCAGCTGTTTTTGCTGATATTCTGTATCCGTAGGCTGCCATCCCGATGATAATTAAACTGAACAGACCTAGTGCAATAAAATCAAACATGTCGGTGCTCCTTTACCGGTACGGCCAGTATTTAAAGAAATAGATCAGATAGGCGATAAGCCAAATGATTACGAACACCACCCCCAGCACCAGGGACATGGTCATCCAACCGAACAGCAGAAACTGAGATTCAGTAGCACCGGATGCCACAAGAACGGACATACCTATGATACTGATCAGCAAAACAAGCAGAAATACCCTTCCTGGCCAATGGCCTGCAATTTCCCTCATAGCAATCCTCCGGACATATTATTTTGATTATAAAGTTAATCTATTACACTATTTAGTGTCAATGTCAAAAAAGAGTTTTTTATACAGAATTTCATAATTATGTTAAAATTGACAGATGTGCCGATTTAGTCTGCTGCCTAACGCCCTCGGAAGAGAAAGGAGATATCACTCATCAGGGCGAAAAAGAAAATAAACATAATCACAGAGAATCCAATAATCTGCAGTATGTAGTACCGCCTTGGGCTTACCATTCGTCCGCGAGCAGCCTCATAGAGAGAAAGAACAATCTGGCCCCCGTCGAGAGCAGGTATGGGAAGCAGATTGGCAAATGACAGGGCTATGCTGATGAAGGCAATAAGCCTGAACAATGTGATCAGTCCTTCACGAAATCCTGTCTGGAATCCCTGTGCCGCAGCATCACCTACCAGATAGGTAATGCGGACCGGTCCTGCTACCGCTTCGGAGGGATCAACCCCGCGGAAGAGCACCCCGATGCTTCTGATGGTAAGAAAGAAGGTCTCAACCGCTTCAGAAAACCCCGGACCGATAGACTGGAAGAAATTTAAGTCAGGGGAAGTTACTTCCACCATGGAAAAACTGAAATCCAGGACAACCTGTCCCTGTTCATCGTACCGAGGTATATATTCAGCAGGAATCTCACGGCCTTCCCGAAGAAGGGTGAACTGAACTGATCCAGGAGTACGCTGAAAGGGAAGAAACACATCGAGGGAATTGTTTACCTCATTTGTCCCTGCACGGATGATGAGGTCTCCTGGAATCATACCGGCAGCCTCTGCAGGGGAATCCTGTTTCACATCAGAAACTTGCGGAACCACGTAGGGTGCAATACCAATGTACCCGCTTCCAGTGCTTCGGTTGAGGGCAGGGGTGACTGCAGCAGTCTGCTCCATACCGTTCCTGCGGTAGGTGATCTGCAGTTCACGGTCAGGATGTACCGATATGAGGCGCTGGATATCGGTGAAG
>PWNW01000213.1 GCA_003557605.1 Spirochaetaceae bacterium | reverse complement strand
TTGAACAGTGTGGCTGTACAGATGCGTGGATCATCATGGGTCATGAACAGATTCAGGGCATGCTGTTTTTCTTCCCCGAAGAACAGCACATAGGCATGGCCGGTGCTGCGGTACCGACGAAAGCAGTGAGGGGTCAGGGTGATCCTCTTCGGGGGCGGCTTGGGTGAATCGGTAATGATCTCAACATCCCGGTTAGATGCAAGGGCTGAACTGCCTGGAAACAAGGATGCTGTATGCCCGTCTTCTCCCACCCCTGCAAAGATGAGAGAAAACTTGGGCAGTGATTCTTCATATGCATTGCGCAGTGACTGAACATCCTGCGAGACATCGGGGGCATGGAGGTGCTCAATCGGGAATCTGGATGACTTAATCAGTTCTTCCAGTCCCATAGCAAGCAGATCATCCTTATTATAGGGTTCACTGAGGCGTTCATCCGTAAGGTAAATATGGAGGCGTTTGAGCAGGCTTCCAGGTGCACGCTTTACTGCCTTGACCGCCGGGGCTGCGCTCCTGCCCCCAGGAAGAATCATATTGATCTGATTCGGGGCCGGAATAACCGAAGCTTCGTATCTCAGTACATCTAGAAAGAGGATTTCCGCTTCCGCAGCATCACGCACCCTGATAATTTCCATGATCTGACTCCTTTATCCTGAAGCATCAGGAATAATCGGTCCCGTCCCAGGGACCTTCTATGAATCCTCCGCCGAGCACAATGTCATCATGGTAGCATACTACTCCCTGTCCCGGGGTAACTGCAGTCAGGGGCCGGTCAAAAACCACCAGATAGCGCTCTTCTCCATGGGGCATCACAGAAGCCCGATGCTCACTGAGGCCGTGCCTGATTTTTGCAGTTGCCCGAAGCGGGAATTCCGCTGCCTCAATGTCGATAAACCAGTTCAGTTCAACCGCAGTCAGGCCCTGCTGTATGAGGGCTTCCTTCGGTCCTGCAATGACCGCATTCCGTATGCTGTCAATGGCGACAACATACAGCGGCACCGGAGATGCTATGCCCAGTCCCCGGCGCTGTCCTATGGTATAGGAGACAATTCCCTTGTGGGTACCGATAACATTTCCATCCATGTCAAGGATGTCTCCCTCTCCGGGAGGTTCATCAAAGAGGTCTCGGTAGTCGCCTGAATAGAAGTCCTGGCTTTCAGTCTTCTCTGCACTGGGAAGGCTGAAGGACCGTGCGAGATTTCGCACCTCCTCCTTAGTGAGATCTCCCAGGGGGAACATGATACGTTCCAGCTGGTGCTGCCGAAGCTGTGAAAGAAAGTATGACTGGTCCTTTGATCTGTCTTTTCCCCTCATCAGCAGATATCTCCCGGTCTTACTGTCCTTCATAATTCGTGCATAATGGCCGGTGGCAAAATAGTCGAAGGGGACATGGTCAGCCAGTTTGTCCGCCAGCAGCTCAAACTTTATTTTCTGATTGCACCTGATGCAGGGATTGGGTGTTCTCCCTGCCAGGTATTCACTGCGGAAATATGAAATGACGATCTCCTGATACTCCTTAGTCAGGTCTACCACATGAAAGGGAATGCCGATGTGACGTGCAGCTTCCCGGGCCTCTTCAAGTTCCTGCTCTTCGTCTCCGCCGAAACAAGCGGAAACCTCCACATCCTTAGGAAATGAAAGCCCCTGGGCATGCACCATGGTCACTCCCACCACATCGTGTCCCTGTTCATGTAAAAGCGCCGCCGCGGCTGATGAATCAACCCCGCCGCTGAGGCCTACTGCAATTTTCATGTTATCCTATGATCCTTATTCATTTACTGTACATTTAGATATACTGAAAAACCGGCATATAGGCAATGGTGAACAGCTGTGCTTGCAATATCACCCCCGAACTGGTATGAATTACTCCATGAATATTGACATGGAAAGACTCTCCCGTCACCGAGGGAGAATACGGCTTGCTGCTTTTGATGTGGACGGAACCCTGCTGAACAGCAGCAGGAAGATAACTCCGAGGACTCTGGAAGCAATCAGAGGACTTCGAGACAGCGGGATTTATACGGTTCTGGTTACGGGAAGAAGCTATCTTGGCGTGAAACCTCTCTATGACCAAATTGAGGCCCTTGGGCCGATTGTATGCTTTAACGGAGCACGGGTAGTAAGCGGTCATGACGGTTCTGACATCAGCAGTATTGTGATGGACGGGAAGATCACCCGAAGGGCGATTGAGCTCTGTCGTGAGCGGGACATCCATATCCAGGTGTTTCAGGGAGATGAATTCTATTATGAGGCGGTTCGTGAAGAGGGGCTGGATTATGAGATGCATACAAATCTCCAGGGCATAACTGCATCATTTGATCAGTTCAGCGATCTCAGTGCACTGAAGGCTCTCTGCATTGCAGAACATGAAAAGCTCGAAGAGCTTGCGGTACAGATGCGCTCATCCTGCGGGGATTCGCTGTACCAGGTGTTCTCATTTCCCCATTATCTTGAGATGATGGATGCTCGGGTCAGCAAATCCAGGGGACTGTCCATTGTCTGCAGCACCCTGGGAATTACCATGGATGAAGCAGCTGCCTTCGGGGATGGAGAGAACGACATAGACATGCTGGCTTCCGCCGGAGTAGGGGTGGCCATGGAAAATGCTCCGGAATCAGTTAAGGAAGCTGCCGGGCATGTGACCTGCTCCAATGATCAGGAAGGTCTGGCAGTGTTTATTGAACAGCATCACTGGCTGTTTATGCAGGATAGTAAAAACTAGCTATTGCGGTTTTCCGCTCTGATTATTATGTTCACATATATAATAAGGAGCAACTGCTGGTATGAAAACTGCTATTCTTCAAAGTGAGACTCTCAAGTATGGAAAACCCCATTCTGTGGAGGAACGGCTCAATGCAGTGACCCACGGAATTGGTGCTGGGCTGAGTATTGCCGGATTGGTCTTTCTGCTGGTCCTGACTGCCAGGGGCAGCGGAGGTGCACTCAGATATGTGTCTTTTTCTGTCTATGGTGCTTTCCAGATACTGCTGTATCTCTCTTCAACCATGACACATCAGTTTACCGATATGCCGAAGGTGTATAACCCGATGCGGATACTGGACCAGTCAGCCATATATTTGCTGATTGCTGGAACCTATACCCCTGCTGCCCTGCTGGTCCTTCCAGGTGCCTGGAGATGGTGGATATTCGGGATCGTATGGGGACTAGCAGTCATGGGAATAATTATGAAGACATGCATCTTCAGAGACCAGCACCTGCTGTCTGACCTGCTCTATCTTCCTATGGGATGGCTGATAATTGCAGCGTATCGTCCCTTAGCCGAGCACAGCCCTCCGGGACTCCTTCAGTGGGTGATAATCGGCGGACTGCTCTATTCTTTCGGGATACTGTTCTATTTAAGCAAAAAGATCCCCATGTCCCATGTGATATGGCATCTCTTTGTCCTGGCAGGAGGGATCAGCTTCTATATCGGGTTTGCGCTCCATCTTACCTGATGGGGCAGGGATTCAGCGGTTGCTGACTATCCGGTCATGAAGGGAAATTTTCTCATTCTATGCTCAGAGAGGATTTCCATGACCCGCTTTCTTGCTGAACCGGGAGTCACTTCGTCATGAAGCCTCTTTTTCTCATCCCTCAGGTCAATGCCTGCAGCCAAAGCCACACGGCTGACAAATTCGCTGCAGACCAGCTTGTTCTCATCATGGGGGACTCGTATGCCCATGAGTTCACTTGCCCATATCCACAGCAGGTTGATAATGCTGTAGCCTGAAACG
>PWNW01000079.1 GCA_003557605.1 Spirochaetaceae bacterium | reverse complement strand
AACATTGAGCAGCATCTCAGGAGGTGAGCGCATTACCCGTGAATTAACGGTGATTTGTTGACTTATGGATGGGTAGAGATTACTATGGAATCTGCCGAAGATACTGCAGAACAGATTCAGCACATGAACCATATCATCAGGTAGCGGTTCTGGTGCAGAATCTCCACATTTCGCAGGAGAATGTATGAGATATGATTCCAAAGCTTTGCTGGAGAGGATGATACAGCGGATTCCTGCCGTACAGCGGAAGGGTGCGCGCTGGCGTTCGTTTCATCGGCGTCTAGAGATACATTTCCACACGCTGTTTACCCTGCTTCTTGAACTCTACGGAGACACCTTTGACTTTCTCTATTTCCTGGAGGATCTCCTATTTGCCATGTGGGACAGCTGCCGAGACCGTTCTTCTGGGCTTGCGGCGCTGGATGAAGCACATGAAGCAGACAGTGAATGGTTTAGCCATCAGCGTATGGTGGGGGCAATTATCTACGTAGATCTTTATGCAGGGACTCTCAAGGGAGTAATGGACCATCTTGACTACCTTGAGGAGCTGGGAATTACCTATCTTCACCTGATGCCTTTGTTTAAGGTGCCTGAAGGTGAGAGTGACGGGGGCTATGCGGTATCAAGCTATCGGGAGGTGCAGGACCGTCTCGGAACAATGGAAGATCTTCGGAAACTCTCTTCCATACTGCGAAAAAAAGGAATTACCCTGGTGCTGGATTTTATTCTCAATCATACCTCAGATCAGCATGAATGGGCCCGAAAAGCCGTGGAAGGAGATCCCTATTACCAGGAGTTCTACTATCTCTTCCCTGACAGAAGGGAGCCTGATGAATATAACGCCTATCTCAGGGATATATTTCCCGAAGCCAGGACTGGAAGCTTTACCTACCGTGAGGAACTGGGCAAGTGGGTGTGGACAACATTCAACACCTATCAGTGGGACTTGAACTACCGGAACCATGAGGTGTTTCAGGCCATGGCCCAGGAGATGATGTTCCTGGCAAATGTAGGTGTCGGGGTTCTTCGCTTTGATGCAGTTGCCTTTGTCTGGAAGGAGAAGGGCACCGTATGTGAGAGCCTTCCTAAAGCCCATACGGTTATCAAGGCGTTTAAAGCCATGGCCTCAATTGCAGCACCTGCTTTGGTATTCAAGTCTGAAGCCATTGTGCATCCCGATGAAGTCATCCAGTACATCGGTACTGATGAGTGCGCACTTTCCTACAATCCCCTGATCATGGCTACTGCCTGGGAAGGCCTTGCAACCAGAAATCCAGTGCTCTTCCGGGAATCCATATCACACCGGTACTATATTCCTCCAGGATGCTCATGGGTCAACTATGTGCGGTGCCATGACGACATCGGCTGGACCTTTGATGACGGCGATGCGGCACGTATCGGCATCAACGGATTTTTTCACAGAAAATTTCTCAATGAATTCTACACTGGAAGGTTTCCCGGAAGTTTTGCCAGGGGGCTTCCTTTTCAGGAGAATCCCGTCACCGGCGACTGCAGGATATCAGGGACATGTGCATCCCTGGCAGGACTGGAAAAGGGCATTGTCGTGGGAGATCAGAAGGAAACAGCATTTGCGGTCTCAAAGATTGTCATGCTTTATGGCCTGATGTTCACCTTGGGCGGAATACCCCTTGTTTATATCGGAGATGAAATCGGACTGATGAATGACTATTCCTATGCCGCAGATCCGAGCAAAGCCAGGGACTCAAGGTGGGTTCATCGTGTTGCCATGGACTGGAGCAAGGCTGAACTGAGAAAACAGGAAGGAACCGTTGAACATCGGATTTTCTCTTGCATCCAGAAGATGATACAGGTGAGAAAGGATCATACCTCCTTTTCTATGGGAAGTCTGAAGGTGGTCGACCATGGACATCCCCATCTGCTTGCATTCTCCCGTGAAGGGGAAGGAGGCAGCATCATTGTTCTGGCAAACTTTTCGGACCATCCCACCTGGGTTTCCAAGAATGATCTCTTTTTGATGGAATGCGGTAAAGGCAGCAGGGATATTCTCACGGACAGGGAATTCCATGACGGACTGGAAATAGAGCCATGGGGCATGATGTGGATCCAGCCAGAACGTACCCTTATTTGATGCAAAATGTTGCAGACATCTCTTCAGTCTTTCTCCAAGGTGTTGTATCATGGACGTGGAGGGTGCCCCTATGAAATCTGATGAAGCAATCGCGCGTGAAATTTCTCTTCTGCCGATAGAAGCTGTTGCAGAGACGATAGGTCTTCAGGAAGAACTGATCCCCTACGGAAAGTATGCGGCAAAAGTTCCGGCGGGAACACTGAACAAACTTGCTGAGTCCGGAAAGCCCGACGGAAAACTGATCCTGGTGACAGCCATGACGCCAACCCCGATGGGTGAAGGGAAGACTACAAATACCATTGGTCTTGCTCAGTCATTGAAAAAGATTGGGAAGTCGGTAATGGCTGCTGTCAGGGAGCCTTCCCTCGGCCCCTGTATGGGAGTTAAGGGAGGAGCAGCGGGGGGAGGATACTCCCAGGTCCTTCCAATGGATGAAATCAACCTTCACTTCACCGGTGATATCCACGCTGTATCCATTGCCAACAACCTTCTCTCAGCTGTCATCGACAACCACTTGCACAGAAAGAAAGCCCCGGAACTGAATCCGAGGAAAGTTCTGTGGAAGCGGGTCATGGACATGAATGACCGGAGCCTTCGGGAAATCCTTGTCGGACTTGGGTCCCAGGGGGTAAACGGGATTATCAGGGAAGAGGGGTTTGAGATCACCGCTGCATCAGAGGTTATGGCCATACTATGCCTTGCTGACGGCATCCCCGATTTAAAGCAGAGACTAAAACGCATCATCGTAGGTGAATCCTTCGATAAAACCCTGGTTACCGCCGGTGACCTTCATGCGCAAGGCGCCATGACGGCACTGCTGAAGCAGGCGATTCATCCTAACCTGGTCCAGTCGGTGGAAGGGGTTCCGGTATTTGTTCATGGGGGGCCCTTTGCAAATATTGCCCACGGCTGCAATTCCATGACGGCAACGAAGCTTGCCCTGAAGCTTGCCGATTATACCGTCACTGAAGCGGGATTTGCCTCTGAGCTTGGAGCGGAGAAGTTCTTCAACATCAAGTGCAGGGCAGGGGGACTTAAGCCTGGAGCTGCGGTCATTGTAGTGACCCTCAGGGCTTATAAGAAACACGGAATTGAGAACATCATTAAGCATGTTGAGAATATCAGAAAGTTCCATGTCCCCCCCGTGATATCAATCAACCGGTTTCTGGATGATGATCCTGCGGAACTGGATGCACTGAAGCAGCAGATTGAACAACAGGGAGTTCCTGCTGAAATTACCGACTTCCGTGAATCCGGCGGAGACGGAGGGGTGGAACTGGCCCGCAGGGTTGCAGAACTATGTGAAAGCCCTTCTGAGTTTAAGCCCCTCTATCCCCTTGATATCCCGCTTCGGGATAAAATCGAAATTATCTGCAGGGACATATACGGCGCAGACGGGGTGAGCTTTGAAAAGGGGATCATTACCAAACTGAAACGTATTGAAGAAAGCGGATACAAGGAACTTCCTGTCTGCATGGCCAAAACCCAAATGTCCTTGAGCGATAATCCCAAGGCTGCAGGAAGACCTGAGGGATTTACCGTCACGGTGCGTGATGCCCGGATCAAGGGCGGTGCAGGGTTTGTTGTCG
>PWNW01000159.1 GCA_003557605.1 Spirochaetaceae bacterium | reverse complement strand
TTCTACGGCCTGCTTTCCGGGAAAGATCCTGAAGAAGCCTTAAAGCTCGGCTGGGCTCACGGGGCGCTTCTGACCACATTCCCTGGTGACATCACCATGGCTACCTTCGATCAGGTAGAAACTCTTGCCCAGGGCGGTACCGCGCGAATTCAAAGATAAGAAGCACTGCAGCGGCACTGCAGCACAGTGCCGCTGCTTCCTTCAGCACATGTACAGTTGTAGAGATGTGCAGATCCCAGTTATAATCAGGGTATGAAATACTCACGGCTTTCCTTACCAGCAGGTGCCTGTAAGGAATTTTTGCTGATTTTTCTTGTTTGCGCTTTCACTGGGGTTATTATCCCGTACGAAGTGTCCGGCGGTGATGTCTCTTCGTATCTTGATGAGCACGATCCGCAGCGGTTCTTCTCCGATGAAACCGGACCCGACCGCGCTTTGATACTGGATGAACGAATAGAAGCCGGAGCGGCACGGCTGCATCTGATCGAAACAGCCGAAAAGTCTCTGGAGATTTCCTATTATACCCTCAGGCCTGGAATGTATCTTGATGTGTATGCCGCAACACTGCTTGAAGCCGCAGACAGGGGAGTGGAGATAAGATTGCTCCTTGACGGGATGTTCGGGACCATGCGCAGCGAGCGGGATCTGCGCAGGGCCATCATTCTGCATCAAAATATTCAGCTGAAATTTTATGAACCCTTTTCTCTGCTCCGTCCCTGGGCCTGGAACAACCGGCTTCATGACAAATATATGATCATGGACAATACCATGCTGATCACCGGAGGCGCCAATATCGGTGACCGTTATTTCATTGCTGGGAGCGGAGACGACATAACCTATGATCGGGATGTGCTGATCATCTGCGATGACCTTCATGCGTTTGAACAGAGCGTGCTTTTCCAGGCTGCAGACTACTTTGACTACCTCTGGAATCACCAGTATTCAGTCACTCCCTCCGACAGAATCTCAACCCGGCAGGAAAAACGAGCTGCAGCGTATGCTGAAGAGATCACTGACTGGGCTGAAGAATTTCGGGTGCAGTATCCTCACCAGGTGCAGGTTCCCGATGACTGGTACGATCGGACGGTACCGACGAACGCAGTCACCTTGATCCATAATCCCATTGAGCGGGGATGGAAAGAACCCTGGGTATGGGCTGAGATAACCCGGCTGTTTGAATCCGCAGAAGACTGCATCTATGTGCAGAGTCCCTATGTCATACCAAACAGACAGATGCGTCCCTACATCGGAGAGATCCAGGCAGATACTGTGCAGGTGATAGCTAATTCTGCTGCTTCTAGCCCGAATCTTCCGGCTATTGCCGGGCATGCGAATTTCCGCAGGCGGGTTGCCCGGAACATTGAAGCACTGTATGAATACCAGGGGGAAGGTTCAATTCACGGCAAGTCAATCATGATTGACAATCGGTTGAGTCTCATCGGGGGATTTAACATAGATCCCCGAAGCACCTTTTTCAGCACTGAATCAATGCTCGTGATTGACAGTGAGCCCCTGGCTGATCAGCTGAAGCAGTCCTTCGAGACCATTACCAATCAGAGTCTTGCAGTTCTGGATGACGGGAGTTATGAACCATGTGAGGCTGTTGAACCCAGAAGAGCGGGCATACTGAAACGGGGGATAATCGCGATTCTGAGAATTGTTACCTACCCGATTACCTTTCTGCTGTAGTGATGTCGCTCACTTAATTGGAACATGATCCGCCTGCTGGATATACCTTATGGTTTCCACGATATGCTCTTCCATGATTCTCCGGGCAGCTTCAGCATCCTTAGCACGAACAGCTTCCAGAATTTCTCGATGGTAATACCGTCCGTATCTGCTTCCCATACTGGCAACAACACTGGCCATGGCATGACGGTACAGTTCACTGAGGATCTGATTCACCCGCAGCAGCAGCTTATTCTCTGCAATTATGCAGAACATACGGTGAAAAGCCAGTTCAATAGTGATGTTCTCATCAAAATTATCATCATCAGCCTGCTCCAGTGCTATCACATTGTTTTCCAGTTTCTGGATTTGCTCAGGGGTGATTTTTTCTATAACCACCGGCATCAAACCGACTTCGAAGACTCTCCGGAATTCGAGAACCTCGAGAATACTTTCTCTGCTGTAGTTCATCATCGGAATCAACAGGTTGAAATTCTGATCAATTGATACATCCACCACAAAAGTTCCCTCACCCTGCCGGGCTTCAAGGAATCCTTGGGCAATCAGAGATTTTATTGCTGATCGTACCGATATCCTGCTTACACCGAATATTTGTGTGAGCTTATTCTCAGAGGGGATTTTTTCTCCAGGCTTCCAAGTTCCCTCCAGCAGCAGATGCTTCAGCTGCTCATACACTTGATTGTGAACCTTTTCTGTATTGATGGCAGTCAGTTTCATATCCTGAAGCATAAAATCTTCTTTCTTCACTTGGATGCCTGTCCTCTTGTTACCTATAATTTAAAAGCCCTTTCAGAGCGAGTATAGTCTGAAAGGGATTGTCTTATCAAGGAGCTGCAATAATTCTGCTGTACAGAAACAGTCGAACAAGGCGCATCGTCTCTGTCCGGCTGATTATGGTATGCCTCATGCACTATTGGTGAGCAGAACTTTTATTAAGTCTCCAGGGTTTTCTGCCAATCTGCGGAACAGCTCCGGTCCTTCGGACATATCTGCTGATAGACTGATCATCGGCTGAAGATTCATGGCGCCGGATCCGATCATCTTCAGAACCTCACCAAACTCCTGGTGCGTGTACAGATACGATCCAAGGATTCGAATTTCCCGGGTCACGACTTCCTGCATGGGTATCTCAATCATATATGCAGAATTACCGATCCATACTGCTGTGCCGCCGGTCTTCACCAGATCGATGCTCTGCTGCGCACTGGGGGTGATGCCGACTGCTTCAAGAGCCACATCAATCCCTCCGCCCGCAGCATTCGCAACAATCTCCTTCAGGTTATCATTTCGGGGATTCATCACTACATCAGCACCCATAGCCTTTGCGGTTTTCAGCCTGCTGTCGCTTAAGTCAGAAACAAACACTTGCTCAGCCCCGCGCATCCGGGCAATAGATGCAGTAAGAAGACCGATGGTTCCTGCTCCGATTACGAGAACTTGCTTTCCTTCCAGTGATCCCGCAGTCTTCACTCCCCGATAAGCTACTGCAGCAGCTTCAACTAAGGCGCCCTCTTCATAACTTACCTGCTCAGGCAGGGGATAGATCAAATGCTCCGGCACCCGAATGCAGTCAGCCATAGCTCCATCGCAGGAGAGCACCCCGAAGAGCTGTTTCTGCCTGCACAGATTTGTCAGGCCCTGAGCACAGAAACTGCAGGTTCCGCAGAACTGAACCGGTTGCACGGTTACTCTGTCCCCGACTGCAGCAGAAGAGACGGATTCCCCAATCTCCTCCACTACTCCGGAAAATTCATGTCCCATAATCATGGGCGGATTTCTTCTTCCGGTCAGGCCCAGATACCCGTGTACATCGGAACCGCAGATTCCTACGGCCTTCACCCGGATACGCACATCCGCAGGTCCAATTTCAACGTCAGGGACTTCTTCCCATGCAAGCTCTTTCGGACCATGATAGACTAATGCTTTCATATTACATTCCTGTTATTTTCGGGCTTCAGTCTTAGCTTTTTTCTCATAATACTGAATCAGTCCGCCGTGGTCGTCTGCACCTTTTCCGTCACCCTGCAGTTCCTTCATCATTTCGATAATTGAAGTGCTCAAAGGAGCA
>PWNW01000143.1 GCA_003557605.1 Spirochaetaceae bacterium | reverse complement strand
GAAAAGCAAAGCGCTATATGTTTCAGATATCGGGCGGTTAACTCAGCGGGAGAGTGCTACCTTCACACGGTAGAAGTCGTTGGTTCAAATCCAATACCGCCCAGAAGTAATTTAATGTAACTTACTATTTAGCACCCATCTCTTATTTGAAGAGGAATGGGTGTTAATTATTTTCTGGGTTTAGCCTGCCTGCTGACAACGATCCTGCAGACCAAGATTCTTGAAATGATCTTTATCAGAAGAAATTTAAGCAGCAGAATGGAAATTTACTGATCAGGTGATAGAACTATTTCTGTATGAATGAATCCTTACCCGTTGTTGTATGAAAATATGTATGAGTATTTGATGAGACAGAATCCTTCACAGACGCATTTGCTATTTTGTTTGTTATTTCTTTAATTAGCGGTATATTAGAATTATTAGGAAGTCTGTAAGGAGGCCGTTATGTCTGGAAAATTTGTTATCACAAAAACACCGAAAGGATTCTACCGTTTCAGCTTGCTGGCTGCGAATCATGAGAAAGTGCTCACCAGCCAAAATTATGTAAGTCTGAGCAACTGTAAAGCTGGGATAGAAACCATCAAGAGAAATGCTTTGTCACCCATTGAGGATAAGACCCTTAAGAAAAAGCAGGAAAAAAAGTTTCCAAAGTATGAAGTCTATTTTGATAATGCAGGTTTTTATCGTTATCGGATGCTGGCGGCAAACGGGCAGAACATCGCGATTGTCGAGGATGGTTATCCAACTAAACAGGGATGTCTAGGCGGAATTGAATCTATAAGCAGAGCTGCTGTGGAGGCAGAGATTGATGCTTCAGCTTTGAAGAATTAGCTTCTCATGGGATATATCATTTTCTTTGAGTGATTTGCTGAAACTTTTCGGCATTACTGGTTTTTTCTGCTTCAGTTCTTTTTACCCTGAGGAGCATGACAGATCGGACCATGCAGCTTGTCCCTGAACGGTTCTATGCGATTCAGACAGCACGGCAGCGGAGGACATTCGCCCAGCAGAAAGTTCCTGATCCAGACATTGCCATGCTTCAGTCAGCGAAGCATGGCTGGTATCAAGGCAATCCATAGTTTCTGTGATCCATAAGAACAGGGCCCCATCGGGGCTCTGTAACGTTATCTGTATACTCCAGTGAGTTCAAAGATGCCGAAGGGATTTTCCGGCAAGGACTCTTCTCCTAATGCTCCGAGTTTCTTCATGAGTTCTTCTTGTATCTCTTCAGACGTAACAGACCAGATAAATTTGCCGGAAAGCTCACCCCTGGCGTTCGGACCAGGGCCGGTAGAAGTAAATGTCATGTCGAGGTCTGCAATTGCTGGGAAATACCCATTCAGCTTTCCGTTTGCTCTCATAGCCATTACCAATTCCCCTTCATCGTCTTTTATCTCTATTGAACTGTGGTTTGTTCCCGAGATATTACCGAATGGTATAGGCTCTGGTTCATTGCCGATAATACCTTCTATAATAAATTGGAAATTGGTGAAATTACTCATGGCAACCTGCTTCTGGTGGAGAACACCCCAGGATGAATAGACTATTTTTCCTTCCAGAACTTCTTCTGTTGTGCGCCACCGGTCTCCCTCTCCCATTTGCTCTGTGTTGTAACCCTCTTTTTGCTCTACTATAACAACAGCGGTAAATGGCTGAGAGTCGCCGCCCCTGGTTGGACTCAGTGATCGGCTTGCTGATTCAGCGAGGTACGGTTTTGAGGCGTCCAATTCACATCCAGTAAACAAAAATCCTGCTGTCAGCAGCGCAAACACTAACGCAACAGTAATCCATCTATGTGTTCTTTCCATGCATCCCTCCAATAACTTTTTTCGAACAGCATTTCTGCGATGAAATATCTTATAGCCGGAATAGAGATACTGCAATAAATATTTTCAAGAACCGAATCTGCTGCACCACTGACTGAATATGTACAGCTGCTCCATCATGAGAAAGTCGTTCTGGAGATTCGAGCTGCATCTGACGCTTGTTCTGAATCTGGACATATCTTCAAGGAAATCTTATACTGTGCTGTTCTGACCATAGGAAGTTGTGTCAGACAGGGAGGAACTATTTTGAATCATAAGGTCTTTTCAGATGAATATATAGAGCAGGCTCACAAACATACGATATTCAACGGATCTGAGGTTGCAAGCAGCAGCGTATGTACCTGCTTCTACTGCGGAAATCAGTTCACATCTGCAGATGCTGACCCCTCCGACTTCTGGGATGAAGGGGAGGGAAAGGAAAAGACGCTGGCATGTCCTTTATGCGGTATTGATGCCGTTCTTGGGGATGCCTCAGGTTTTCCGGTTACTGATGCAAGCTTTATTGAAGCATGCACGACTAATTGGTTCAGTGGATATTCGCGGATATCCAGCGGTCTGAAACCGGAAAAAGTTGACTGGAAACACATTGCAGTTGAATAACAGTAATGCTGCCGCTTGAACCAGCAGGAGAACAGGAGCCATCAGTCTGACTGCCGGGCGTTTCCCATGAAGCCAGGCATGAGCAGCATATACTGCTCATGCTCCTTTGTGCAAACAACTGTGAGGTGTCACTTTCAGAAACTCAGTTTTGTTTAGGAATTACCATGAAAAACACATTGTTAATTATCTGCGCACTCTTGTTTCAGCTTGTTTCGATCGTCGGATTCTCCGGCTATGATCCTGCAGACGGGCATCTGGCAGTGCATTTCATAGATGTCGGACAAGGTGACAGTATTTTCATTCAGACATCATCCCATCAGATACTCATAGACGGCGGGGACCGGGGAAATACAGTGCCGAACTACCTCACAGCCCGCGGAGTAGATACAATTCACATCATGATAGGCACCCATGCCCATGCTGACCATATCGGGGGAATGATCAATGTAATGCAGGAACTGGCTGTGGAGGAGGTGATTGATCCGGCAGTGGTGCATACCACACGGACGTTTGAAGACTATCTGACGCTGATTGATCAGAAGGATATGCTCTTCACAGAAGGCAGGGCTGGGATGCAGCGGACCATCGGCAATGGAAAACTGCTGGAAATTCTGCATCCCAAGAATCCGTCTTCTCATCATCTGAATGACTCTTCGGTTGTGGTGAAATTGACCTATGGTGATATCAGTTTTCTGTTTACCGGGGATGCCGAGGCAGGGGCTGAACAGGAGATGCTCAGCAGATCGGCCCACTTGCTTGACAGCACGGTACTGAAAGTCGGACACCACGGCAGCCGCACCAGCACCACCCCTGCATTCCTGTCAGCTGTTGATCCTGAGCTTGCAGTCATTATGACCGGTACCGGCAACAGATACGGCCATCCCCATGAAGAGGTGTTAACCAGGCTTTCCCAGAACCAGGTTGACATCTATCGGACTGATATCCATGGAAATATTATTGTAAGTACCGACGGAGTGCAGTATCATATTGATGTGCATGAGCCCTACTCCTACGGAGGTGAGGGTATGCACAGCTATGGAGTGAATATCAATACGGCAAGCGCGGGAAGACTGCAGGATATCATCCACATCAGCGAAGCTCGGGCACAGCAGCTGATTGAGCTGCGGCCGTTTCAGTCCCTGGATGAGTTATCCCGGATTTCCGGAATCGGACCGGCCAGAGTGCAGGACATTAAAGATCAGGGATTAGCTTTTACCGAATAGCAGGAGAGGGTGGGTGCATGAAAGCAGTGATAGACAGATTCGAAGGGATGCATGCGGTGGTGCTGGCAGGAGAGGAAGAGATTCAGCTGCACATTCCCAGACAGGAACTTCCCGCCG
>PWNW01000227.1 GCA_003557605.1 Spirochaetaceae bacterium | reverse complement strand
GAGAACCCCTGGTACGGGAGTATGACACCTCCGCCCAGCAGGCTGTCATCATCTGCCTTGATATGCGTCAAGTTCCTGCCTCAATGGAAGATGCAGCTTTAGATATTGAGGATTCTTCTATTGAGATTACCGTATCACTGCTGAAATACTACCTGGACCATCAGGTACCTGCGGTACTGACTGCCGACGGCAGAACGATGTACTTTTCCCCTGGAGATGAGGCAGGGTTCACTCAATTCCTCAAAAGCACTATCATGCTGTTTTTTCACTCATCGGTTTCTCCAGTCCGATACTATGAGATGCTTCGGAGGGAAGCACGTCTTTCCTCGGGATCGGTAATATTTGTCACCCATCTGCTGGATGCTGAGATACTTGAACTGGTGCAGAACAGTGACGGCAGGTACCTGCATGCAGCGGCGGTGGTCCTAACACAGGGGTTGTCACGTGAAGAACAAAGACGCATGCAGGTGCTCCAGCACGCACTTACCGGGCATCCAGGCACATTGATCACAGCGAATTCTGCTGAAGACGTACGTAGAGATTTGGGAACATGAAACAAACCATCACTCGCATACTGCTTCGTTCTCTGACTGCTGTGCCGGCAGCAGTGCTGCCTGCCATAGGGGTGTTTCATCTGCTGAATGCTTCCGGGCCAATTGCCGCAGTATGCCTCTGGGCAGCAGCAGCTTCTGTACTGCTGCTGCTGTCCCAGGAACTTTCCGGAATACATGCCCGGATACCTAACAAAACAGCAGGGGCACTAATCCTTCTTGGCGGTCTGATCATCATCGCCGATATTGTGATTATTCCCTTTTCTGCGTATCAGGTGTGGTTTTCCCTGGTGCTTGAGGGTTCTGCCCGGGGAGCAGTCTCATTTGTATTTGTCATGCTTACCGCTATGGGGTCACTTTTTTTCGGTGTCTTTATTACAAAGCGGCCTGCTGCAGCATCTGCGGGGTATATCAGCTGGGTGGGGTTTCTTGCTGCGGTGGTTCTCAATCGGACAGAGCCTGCGGCAGCTGCTGCTGCCGCTTTGCTGGTGCTCCTGCTGATTACCGCAGTGAAGGGATATCCCCTGCAGAAAAAACTGCATGCATCAGCTCACACGGCAGTCATCATCATCGTATCAGCTTTTCTTGCATTGGTCTTTGGGCTGTCTGCTTCCCCGCGGGGGAGCAGACTGGTAGATGATATAGTCCATCCGGTTGTCCGCAATGTCATCGTTACAGCTTTTCCCAGTTTCCCCATCGTCTATGATATCCCCGGGTACGGGTTCAGGTTTTCCCGAGAGAACCTCGGACGACCCCCTGCTTTATCAAACAGGCCGGTGTTTGAAGTTGAATCAATCGGGAGATCAATGTACCTGAAAACTGAAATGTTCTACCAGTTCACCGGTTCTGCATGGCGGGAAATACCTGATATCTCTCAAGATTCCATAAAGCAGAAAGGAACCCAGATAGAGGACCGGTATCTTCTTGCTCATGCCAAAGAGCAGATGCTTGAAGAGGACTATCTTCATAGAGTGCGTATTACTATCCTCGATGATTACTACTCCATGGTGCCCCACACGCTTCAAACTATTGCTTTTTCAGTCCTCAGCCGGGATGATCTCTCTACTGCATCACCTTCAGGGCTCCACGGATACCAGCTTAAGTCCCCCCTGTTTTACGGTGACGTCATCACCCTGTATGATCTGCTTCCAAGGAAGCCCTTGGAAGCAGATGCTGTCCTCCTTGAGCATGCGTTAAGAGTTCCGGACCATATCCCTTCTTCGGTACGAGACCTTGCCATGTCGCTCAAGGGAGAAACAGAAAGAGAATCAATTCTTAATATCCTTCGCTTCTTCCGGGAACATTTCCAATACACCCTCACCCCTCCGCAGCCGAGAGACGGTGACCAGTTTCTCTATACATTCCTAGAAGATCACCGCAGCGGCTTCTGTGTCCATTTTGCTTCTGCATTCACTCTGCTCAGCAGACTCCAAGGGGTTCCTGCCCGGTATGTCGGCGGTTTTCTGGTTTCCGGCGGGGAATATGGGCCGGGTCCGGTCACGGTTACCGGATACAGTGCCCATGCCTGGAGTGAAATATGGCTTCCTGAGATTGGCTGGTATACGGTGGAAGCAACTCCACCAATGCAGCCCTACGGGTATGAGGATACATTCTTTGACAGGTTTTTTGCTGTCAGGGATGAGGGAAGGACCTACTTTCAGCTCAGGGAGATGCTTGGAGAAGACTTTGCCGTTCCCCAAGAGGATAGGGAGACTCCTTCATTCCCGGTACTTCCCATTTGGCTGATCATCATTCTGCCGGCAGGGGTGATACTGATTCTGTCAGTGTACGGCATACGAAGCAGAGACGCTGATCACAGGTTTCAAACCCAGGTTAAAAAGATTCATGCGGTAACAATTCAGGCTGGGTTCCCAGCCCCGGAAACCTACGGATGGACCAGATGGGCAGCGGTCTCCAGAAAGCACAGCCCCCGAGCAGCATCAATTATTCTTGCAGTATGCTTCGGGGGGAAAGCTCCCACAAACCGCGACATTCGGTTTCTGAAGCTGTACAGAAGATGGTTTCTGTCATCCAAAAGAAAGAACACTTCTTGAATTCGGTGTCTCTATTATTGAGATTTTTCAATTCTTTGTTCTGATTTCAAGTAATTAGCAAGGGACTCCTAGATCCATCAGGTAATATCCTCAAAGATTGCTTCTCAGACATTGAACAGAGTGCTCCATGAGAACATGGTGAAGCATGGCAGTTGGCGCAAAATATTTGAAACTGAACTCAGTGCAGTCAAGCAGCGGTGATATTTTATGGAATGGCTCGCAATACTCTAAGAACGTACAGATACAACTCAAGCGGTTATATCCGAATATGTAATGTGTACAGTGCACAAGGAATGACTATATAAGCTGTGCAAGCTTTTGGGGAGCAAATAGTCTATGATATGCTAGCAGATATCACCCATCTTTCTGTACTTGTAAAGATTATTGGAGACCAATGGAGAAAATATCTAGGGATTGCCTTTTTGTTTTTATCATTTTGAATACATTTTTTAATTGACTAAGCGATATCAATAAGATATTGTCATACTTATGTATAGAGTCATCAATGAAGATCTTAATGAGCAGGTATATCGCAGAATACGGGAAATGATTGTCCAGAGAGAACTGAAACCTGATCAAAAGCTGCTCCAGGAAGAACTGGCATCTCAGCTTGGGGTATCAAGGACACCGCTGCTTTCTGCGTTTGCAAAGCTCGAACGGGAAATGCTGGTCAAATCAGTGCCTCGCAGGGGCTATTTTGTTCGCTCCATTACGTTGAAGGAACTGCTCGATATTTATAATATCCGTCTTCGTCTGGAAACACTAGGAGCCTCTGAAGCGGCAAAAAAGTGTACTCATACTGTTCTTGAGGCTTTGCAGAAGAAAACTGATGAAATGATTTCACTGGATGCAGAGAAACTTAAAAGTATGTTTCCAGAATATGACTACGAGTTTCACACCCAGATCATGAAGATGAGCGGCAATGAGTTCCTGGTTAATATGGTCGGTTCATTTAACCTTGTTACTCTGGGGAATATCATGGGAATGTACCGTGACCCCCGGGGGAGCCTTTTTGAACACAAGTCAATCATAGGGGCTATCAGTTCCCAGGATTGTGAGCTTGCTGAATCAGCAATGTTCTCCCATATCTCCGTAGCAAAGTCACGGATAGAGCAGTATGCAAAGGATCGTTCATATGAAGCTGAAGAAAGACAAAGTCCGTGATTTGGT
>PWNW01000224.1 GCA_003557605.1 Spirochaetaceae bacterium | reverse complement strand
TCGGCTTGCAACATGATGTTGCCCGGCTTCAAGTCGCGGTGGATCACCCCGCGGCCGTGGGCATAACCCACGGCCGCCAAGACCTGCCGAAAGATGGAAAGCGCCTCGTCGACCGGCAACGTCCCACGCCGCGCCAAAACCTCGGACAAGCTGGCGCCCTCCACGTACTCCATCACCAGCGCCAGTCGCTCACCGGAAGTCGAAGCGGTGTGCAAAGTCACGATCCCCTGGTGCCTGAGCGCCGCTTGAATCCGCGCCTCTTGCACGAAGCGCTCCCGGATCTCGGCCACCCGCGCAAGTTGAGGATCGAGGAACTTGACGGCCACGCTCTGATCAAGCAGCTCGTGACGCGCGAGGTACACCGCCCCCATCCCGCCCTCGCCCAGCTTGCGCTCGACGACGTATTCGAGCACTCGGCTGCCGAGCAGATCGTCTTCAGGCGTCTCTGTCGAACTCATACGTCCACCCCTCCACGCAGGTCGCTTGCAAGCAACTGGTGTCGCCTCTTTTCGGCGCGGAGTCAAGCCAAACCTGCGGCCCGGCTGACGCGGGAAGGCTCAACGCCTGCACCTGGTAGCTCCCTTCGTTCCGGTGCACGGAGTGTCAGCGCTCCCGCGTGTGAAGCTATGCGGCGAGGAGCGCGTGGAGACAACGGTGGACAGTCTCTATTCGCTGATCTGCACGCTGGATGATTGAGAAGAACTGGCTGGCAGCGCAAAGGATGGGTGTTGCGGCAAGGATGTATCTTCAGCCGGTTTGCCTTCCCACCGGCCGGATTCGGGTTCAGGCAGCTCATATGTAAGAAAGGTCCGGTTTCCCATGTCAACGACAAGTGTTTCGTTAATCCAATTTGGGCCGCCAGTCCTGCCGTTTGACCTCACGGACGAGAGCTGGAAAGCTTCGGACGAGTTTTTTGACGGCCGCTCGGTGGTTCGACCGATGGCGCTGCTCCGCGGTTCGGTGATTGCGGACATCGAGTCTCCTTTGCCGCTCTGCCGCTCGGTACCTCGCCATGGCCGAGGAGTAGTTCCGCTGCGCCGCCCGGACGGCGTTTCGGTGGGTCTCCTGGTCCGCTACATATTCCCATCGTTCCGCGAATTGCACTCTGTCGGCGAAACGGTAGCTGCCATCGAGAAAGAAATCCGATGTTCCTACGAGGTCTCTGACGTATCCGGAGATCGGAATCTGCCACGGGGTATGGGGCCTGACGGCGTCAACCACATGGTAGAGGCGACCGCCGCGCCTGACGATGATCCCGCCGGTATCCATCGGTCCGACGTAGCGACCGGACAGTCGCCAAACGCCATCGTACTTGACCCGACGACGCTCAGGCTTCGATACCAACTCCCGATGCGGCATCCTCGGCGGATTCGCCTCCAAGGACTTGAGGCTTTCCAGCGCCGCAACCGCTGCGGCCAAGCTCTCGAGCACGGGTAAGCTGATGTCGTGTCTTATCGCTGTGTCCATGGCGGCGCTGAGTTCGCGAAGATGTCGGACTGGTTCTGATCGTCGCCACGTCTTGCCTCTGATGGATTGCACAGATTCGCGGTTGACCTTTGACATGTTCTCCAGGGCGCTAGCGAACCTTTGTTCTGCCGCTGCCTTCTCGGCGGCGGCTTTTTCGGCGGCAGCCCGCTCTGCCGCCGCTTTCTCGGCAGCAGCCTTCTCCGCCGCTGCTTTCTCGGCCGCGGCTTTCTCCACAGCCGTCCTGCGCTGTTCTTCGGGATCGAGCTGGCCGGACTCGGTTGCTTGCATGTGCGCTCGCCGTTTTTCGGCTTCTCGACACGCAGGCGGCAATAGGATCAGGAACGAGGCAATCAATAGAGGTGCAGCTTTGTGCATGGTCCCCCCCTATGTGCTCTTCAAGACTTGCTCAATGACCGTTCCGATTGTCCCTTCCATAGCCATCACCTGCGCCCGTAGTGCGCGCGCACGTAGCTGCCAAGAACTCCCGGCGCATAATTCCCCCACCTGCTATTTAGACCAAAGCCATGAAGGTATCGATCAAGCCCAAAATGCCCATCACGAGGCCTGAGATCGCCATGCCTTTGCCAGACCTATTGCCCGAAAGAGCAAATCCCGAGAATATGACGGCGGCAAGGCTCAACAGTATCGTGCCGGCCAGTTCGTCCTCCGTGTAACCGGTGGTTGCCGCTTCAACGATGGTCAGCATCACCACGATGCCCAAAATCATACCTGTGATACCAAGCCCCGGGCCGCCCCTCACCGAGGATGAATGCGACGCCATCGATCTCACGGGCTTGCCGCATCCACCACAAAACCGATTACCCAACGCGACCTCGGCGCCACAATGTGGACAAGGTGGCATGATTAAGCACCCAACTTCGCGCCGCATGACCCGCAGAAGTGAGTGCCCTCAGCTAATGGGTGGCCACATGAGGTGCAGTATTTCTTAGGTGCGCCACCGCCATCGGACAGCGGCAAACGAGGGAGCTTCACAGATGACTGCTGCTCGGCTTCTGGTGGCTGGTTTTTCAGCCTTGCCCGAGCGACATACTTGCTCCTCTGGGCAAGATATGCAGGAAACCCAACAATCCAGATAAGTAAAAGAGAGAAAAACCACCCGGCCACACCCATATCGAGAACACCGCCGCCCAGACAGCCGCGCTTAACGCCTAGATTGCTTGCATCAATCGCAACCCAAATAGCACTCCCGATTACGAGCAGCCATACGATCACCACTGCGTCCATGATGTCTCTCTCATTGGTTGGTGTCCCGCTATAACGTGGCACAATGGCTCGCTACGACACTAGAACGCATTTTCAAAGGCCAACTTGTAGGTGAAGTCCCCTTTGAGAGCAGTGTCAACCATGGTGTCGAAGCTCTTTACGGAACCTGATTGAAACGACTGCATTATCACCGGAGATGTCGCGACCAACCTTCCATCAGGGGAGTAAACGCTGAGCGTGAAGGTCGCGAACTGGACGTCTCTGCCGCTGTGGTTCGCCATTTCTCCGATAATCGGCGTCATCCCGAAAGTTGGTCTCTTGAAGCTCACGTTCCTAAAGTAGAATCCGTTTCCCGCAGCCGTGCCGCGAGTTTTCTCTGCCTGCGCCGCCCTTGCGGCTTCTGCCCGTTTCCTATCTCGTTCAGCTTTGCGTTGGGCTTCAGCCGCTGTCCGCTTGCGCTTCTCGACACGCTCTAAGGCCTCCTCCTTATCCCGTTGTTGGGCGGCCATTTGCTTTAAGACCTTTTGCGCGGACAGAGCCAGCTCCGTCTCTTGTGGAAAGGCCTCGATAAACGCCACTAGTTTTTCGGCACGGCCGGAAGCTACGGCAGCGGCGTACACGGCCTTAGGATCTTGCGTCAGGGAAGCGATTTGCTCTTCGAGTTCGATAATTTTCTTCTGTTGCGCGGCCGTCTGCTTTTGGCATTCGGCAAGTTCGCTCCTATCGCACCCGAGCGGCACCAAGAGTAGCAGGACACCGATGAAAACGAGTCTTACAGTGCTTCCCATGGCTCACCCCGCTGATGCTTGTCTTCTCATGAAGATATCCCGTTACAAAGCGAGAGTCCACCCTCTAGAAACCGCCCCAGGACCTCGGACAAAGTCCTCGGCCGCGCCTGCCCCGCGCGGGCCTGTCGAGTTCCCGATGAACACGTGTGCTGCAGTCTTGTCAGATTTTCCGGACGTTGAGGAGGCTGAGCGGTTCGCGTGCGTTCGATCCGGCCATCGGCTTCCGCGATCGGCAACATCTCACCCTTCGACACATGCTCGAGCGCCCGCCGGTGCGCAGCGGTCTGGATCCTTGAAC
>PWNW01000268.1 GCA_003557605.1 Spirochaetaceae bacterium | reverse complement strand
GCAAGGAGCAGTTCGGTGGATGTTGCGAATGAAGTACTGGTGACCCTGAGGCAGATTACCAGGGCCCTTGATCTGTATTCCCAGAGTCTAGTAAAAAAAATCGGGCTTACCGGACCTCAGCTGTTTATCATCAAGGAATTAGCTCTCAATGAGGATATCACACCGGGAACACTTGCAAAATATATGTCTATCAGCCAGGCAACTATCACCAGTATGATCGACCGGCTTGAGGCGAAGGGATATGTCCGTCGGCAGCGTGATATATTCGACAGAAGAAAGGTGAAAATTGTGCTCCTTGAACCCGGTAAAGAGGTGCTGAAAAAAAATCCGTCGCTGCTTCAGGAAGATTTTGTCAGGAAGTTTGAGGAACTCAAACCCTGGGAGCAGACCCTGATTCTATCATCTCTGCAGAGAGTATCTGAACTGATGCAGGTAGAAAAGATCCAGTCGCCGGTTCGTGGTGATCGTGGTGACTTATACCCAAGAATCATCACCAAGGAACCCTAGTCGGAAAACACATACGAAAATTCTCCCAGTACCTTAACCGCAAACCGCCTGCTTCCCTGATGCAGCCGTGCGTCCCCTCCAGGAAACACCGTCCTGCTGATAAAAAGCGGTGGATTGAAGTCCCCTTCCACCTGCGCGGCAGGATAGGGCCAGGGAAGGTCAATCGGCATATTAGATTGTTCCAGCCACAGATACCCGAACAGCGGCGGGACTTCCAAGATCTCAGTAATCTGCTGTGCTGCCTGCAGATGCGCTGCATACAGATAAATATCTGCCCAGATTGAGACGGAGAATTCCCGGACCAGCCGGTTTGCCATTGGAATATGGCCGATATTATTGATGCCCAGGACAACCTGTTTTTCAGGAAATTCATCAGCGCACTGCCGTATCAGCTCTTTGAGGGAAACTTCATACTCCCTAGGAGAGAATATCACTGGATTCAGGGGAATGTATATTCTGGATTCATCGGATGCAAGATCCCCGGGACAGTACTGCAGGGGATCGGTGACGAAGGGCACCGGGTGGTGTTTTATCGGATTCAGTGATCCCCTGAGGGGAATCGGGATGTCACGGCGTTTGGTGCTTACGTGCTCCAGAACCGGGACATTCCCCTTGGAGAACAGTGAATCAAGCGAGGCATACCACTGCCTCCTGATCTGCTTCAGTCTGCTTGGAGGAATGAACACCCTGCTGTCATCCAGGGAACAGCGGTTTTCCCAGGACAGTTCATCCAGGGTGAAGAGGCTTTCTCCTGATGAACTGAACACCTGGCGGACCTTTTCAGCAATGTAGAAGGGTTTTTCCGACTGCTGAAGGGTCACCGGAAATGAAGCTTTCTGCCCGGGAGCTCCGGGCCTCCAGATATCATATGAGGACAGCTGCAGTTCGGTATCAGTAAGCACGGCCCTGATATGAACCGGCCGACGGTATGGAGCATATGAATCGGGCTGCACAGCAGGCCAATGCAGTGCATGATCAGATATCTTATACACCGTTGTTCCTGCTTCTGCAGGTACGGGAACCTTCAGAAGCACCTTCTGCCCTGCAGCAGCGGAAGAGACAATACGGCCTGAGGGAAGCTTCAGGGCTGAAACGCTGAATTTCTCCGGGACCTGCAGTCCCTGTCTGTCCTGCAGCAGCATCAGTCCGTCCCGCAGTGCAATGTCGGCTGAAGCATGCAGCTCCGTCCAGCTGCCTTGGATGCCGGTTACTTTGCCGGCCTCAATACCCATATGTGAAGGATACCTGATAGATGTAAGTGATGACTTCTCGCCCCCGAGCCAACCGTCGCAGGAGGGGCGGGAGAAAATGGTTCTCAGCTGCTGCTCCAGGTCTTTATCGGGTATTTCGGAATCAATGATCCTTCGATAATATTCACTTGCTGTACCGACATATTCCGGCCGCTTCATTCTCCCCTCAATCTTGCAGGATGCGGTCCCAAGGCGCTTCAATGCTGTGATATACTTCGCTCCATGCAGGTCCTTCATGGAAAAATAGTATCCCCGCCCTCTGCTTCCGGAAAACCATGTCCTGCATACCTGGGCGCACATCCCCCGATTCCCTGACCGGCCAAGCAGCCTGCCTGAAGCAAGACAGAGACCGGAGAAGCTGCAGCACAATGCACCGTGGACAAACACCTCATATTCTATGCCCGGTTCTTCTGACATGATGCTGCTGATTTCTTCTATCGACAGCTCCCGGGAGAGTACTACCCGCGAAAATCCAAGATCTGTCAGCTGACGTACTCCGTCAACGGAGTGAACGGCAAGCTGGGTTGAGGCATGCAGGGGGAGAGAGGGAAACCTGGTGCGTATCAGCCTGCAGACGCCAAGGTCCTGTATGATTACCCCGTCGACCTTCAAATATGCACACTGTTCAAGCATCTCAAGGAGCATCGGTATTTCATGCTCCGTAACAAGGGTGTTCAGGGTAATATAGATGCGTTTGCTGCGTTGAAGTGCAAGCTTTTTCAGCCTTCGCAGATCGGTGAAGCTGAAATTATCTGCAGCCTCTCTGGCTGACAATCTGCTCATACCGGCATATACCGCATCAGCTCCATGGCTGAACGCGTAGACTGCGGAGCTGAAATTTCCTGCTGGTGCCAATAGTTCCATGGGACAAGCTTACCCTATTTCATGGAATTATGACAGATTGTTGTTACGCAAGCTGGTTTATCGTGTATTATGGGTCTATGAGACACAGAATATTTCACGCTGAAGGCCATCTGATTGATTCAAGGATAGTTTCGGACATACTCAATACCGTGCTGAGGGAACAGGGTGATTACCGGATTCTTCGTTTTGATGTAGGGAAAACTCCTGCTGAAACGTCCCGCATGGAACTTGAGGTTGAAGGGAGAGACACACAGCATCTCCAGCATATCGCAGATCTTCTCACCCAGCTGGGTGTGTTTGAGCGGTCGGTTCCCTCTGCGGTGCTTGAGTCCGCTGATGCAGACCGTCATGCCCCAACGCACTTTTACTCCACCACCAACCACCGGACTGAAGTGTTCTTCCGCGGCAAATGGCATGAAGTGCTGGATCAGCGCATGGATGCAGTGCTGGTTCTCAAAGAGCAGCCCGACAGATTTGTCTGCACAAAACTCAGGGACCTGAAGAGGGGAGACAAGGTGGTCTGTGGAAGCGACTCCGTCAGGGTATACCCTACCGCTGCTGCTGTAAGAAGAGATGAATTCTCCTTTATGTCAAATGAGGTTTCATCGGAGCGAAGCGATCATGTTGCGGTGGACCGGGCAGCACGGGCGCTGATGAACATCAAGCGGAAGAACGGAAAGGCTGTGGTGGTCTGCGGGCCTGTGGTTATCCATACCGGTGCAGGAAATGATCTCGGTGACCTGATCAAACGGGGATATATTCATGGATTTCTCGGCGGGAATGCCGCAGCGGTCCATGATCTGGAGGTGCAGTTCTTTAATACCTCCCTAGGTGTAGATGCATCTACCGGAGCAGTGGTTGAGCACGGGCACAACCATCACATGCGGGCCATCAACATCATCTACGGGTACGGGTCAATCGAGGAGGCTGTCAGGGCAGGGGCACTGAAAGGCGGGCTGATGTATGATGTGATCACCTCCGGAATTCCCTGGTGTCTTGCCGGATCAATCCGGGATGACGGGCCGTTGCCTGAGACGGTGAACGACATGATAGAAGCACAGCGGCAGTATGCGCAGATTATCGAAGGAGCTGATATGATTATTATGCTGTCTTCGATGCTTCATGCCATAGGAACCGGCAACATGACCCCTTCCTGGGTG
>PWNW01000002.1 GCA_003557605.1 Spirochaetaceae bacterium | reverse complement strand
GTGGTCAAGCAGCGGAAAGAACTCCTATACTATTGAGGCTGCAGAGCGCAACGGTCATGGGACTACTATTACCCTGCATCTTAACAGTGACGGAAAGGACTTTGCAAATAACTGGCAGATCGAACAGCTGGTGAAAAAGTATTCTGACCATATCGCATTCCCGATTTATCTTGAATATGACAAAACAACCTGGGAAGGGGAGGGAGAAAAACGGAAGCAGAAAAAAGAACATACCGTTGAGCAAATTAATACTGCCGCAGCCCTCTGGAAGCGTCCGAAAAGCGAGCTTACTGAAAGCGACTACCAGGAGTTCTACAAGTCCCTCAGCCATGATATGGATGATGCGCTGTTCTATGTGCATACCGCAGCTGAGGGAACTCTTGAATATACTACGCTGTTTTTTATTCCGAAAAAAGCTCCCTTTGACATGTATTATGCAGACTACAAGCCTGGGGTGAAGCTCTATGTGAAACGGGTCTTTATTACTGATGATGAGAAGGAGCTGCTTCCTCCCTATCTCCGCTTTGTCAGGGGAGTTATTGATTCCGAAGATCTTCCGCTGAACGTAAGCCGGGAAATTCTTCAGCAGAACCGCATCATGCAGAACATCAGGAATGCTTCAGTAAAGAAACTGCTTTCTGAATTCAAGAAAATTTCTGAGTCAAACGAAAGCATGTATGATGAGTTCATTTCCCAGTTCAACCGGCCGTTGAAGGAAGGACTCTATTCTGATTATACAAACCGTGATGCCCTTTTGGAGCTTATTAGATTCAAGTCCACGGAACGTGACGGGTTTACCAGCCTTGCAGGGTATGCAGAGAGAATGCAGGAAGACCAGAAGGCCATCTACTACATTGCAGGAGGGAAAGAGGACACGCTTCGTAAATCTCCCCTCATTGATGCATATAAGAAACGGGGTATAGAAGTCCTGATTATGGATGATGAGATTGACGACATCGTTGTTTCCTCCATTGGACGGTACAAAGAAAAGGACCTGAAGGCGATCAATAAAAGCGGTGCTGCTGAGGACCTCAAGGATGAGCAGGACAAGGAAAAGGAAAAAACCCTTGAACCGGTGATGAAGAAAATCAAGGATGCCCTTGGCGATAAAATCAAGGATGTGAAGATTTCTTCCAGGCTTACCGATGCTCCGGCATGCATCATGGTTGATGAGCACGACCCGACGGTGCAGATGCAGCAGCTGATGAAAGCCATGGGCCAGGGCGGGGATTATGAGCTTACTCCGATTCTCGAAATCAATCCTGAACATCCGATTGTGAAGAAGATCGGAGATACCGACGATACGGAATATGCCGCCGATCTGAGCGCCATCCTGCTGGACCAGGCATATCTGGTTGAAGGGGTGATGATCAAGGAGCCTGCTGACTTTGTGCGGCGGCTCAATGATGCCTTTGCAAAACTGATGTAAAAGGAGCATGCGAATAAGGCCGCCTGAGAAGGCGGCCTTATGATGTCATGGCTGGTGAAGCGGACGTACTTTTGGAGTGTTTGAAGCGATGTAGGTAATTCCCTCAAGGGCTGCCTCTGCAGCGCTGGTGGTTGTAGTATAGGGAATTTTCATTCTCATTGCTTCGCTTCGAATCTCATCATCTCCCTGCTGTGCGAACCGTCCCATGGGAGTGTTTATCACAAGGGCGATCCGTTTTTTCCTCATGTTGTCCACCAGGTTCGGATGACCTTCATGGACCTTCAAGATAACCTCCGACATGATGCCGTGGTCAAAGAGGAATCTGGCAGTTCCTCGGGTGGCGGCAATCGAAAATCCCAAGTTCTGCAGTGCCTTGGCCAGGGGGAGTATCGTGTTTCGGTCCCTTTTGTTTACCGAAATAAACACCCTGCCGCTGACGGGAAGCCTGGACCCTGCACCGGCTTGTGCTTTGGCAAAGGCCTCGCCGAAACTCTCCCCCATGCCGATAACTTCACCGGTGGACCGCATCTCAGGGCCAAGTACAGGGTCAATATTCGTGAAACGGTCGAATGAGAAAACTGCTTCCTTAATTGCCCATCCGTATAGGCAGGTGCCTTCTCCGAACCCGGTCTCATCAACAAGTCCCTGCTGCTTCAGGTCTTCTCCGTTCCAAATTCTTACAGCGCAGTTTATCAGATCAACCCCTGAAGCTTTTGCCAAAAACGGCACGGTCCTTGATGATCTGGGATTTACTTCTATCACATAAAGGAGGCCGTTCTTGACGGCAAACTGGATGTTTAGAAACCCTAACACCCCCACTTCCCGTGCAATTGAGCGAGCCGCACTGCGCATCTGATCCATGATGTCGGCAGAGGACTTATGGGCCGGAAATACGCATGCGGAATCACCTGAATGGATTCCCGCTGCTTCAATATGCTGCATGATGCCTGCTACATAGAGGCTGTTCCCGTCACAGACGGCATCAAGGTCATATTCAAAGGCATCCTCAAGGAACTGGTCCACCAGCACCGGTTTCTCCTCAGAAATCCTAATTCCCCGGGCAAAGAATTCATTCAGGTCTTCTTCATTGTAGGCTATCATCATGCTCCGTCCCCCAAGCACAAAAGACGGACGCAGCAGAATTGGAAAACCGATCTCAAGTGCTGCTGACCGCACTTCCTCACGGGATCCAGCCATTCGGTTGTCAGGCTGCCGAAGCCCCAGACGTTTGATCAGGGAGGAAAACTTGCCCCGGTCCTCCATGGCCTCAATGCTTTCAACGGGTGTACCGATGATCCGTCCCCCTGCCTCCTCAATTTCCCGTGCAAGGTTCAGAGGTGTCTGTCCCCCAAGCTGGATTACCACATCAGGATTGCCCTCTTTCTCAATGATTGAGAGTATATGCTCCCGGGTCAGCGGTTCCATGTAGAGTCTGTCGGATGTGTTGTAGTCAGTTGATACGGTTTCAGGATTGGAGTTAACCAAAATAGTCTTTCTTCCAAGCCGCTGGAATGCCGGAGATGCCATGGTGCAGCAGGTGTCAAACTCAAGACCTTGTCCGATCCTGTTCGGACCGCTTGCAAGAATGATGACGCTGCTGCTTCCCAAGGGTTCGCCTTCATCGATCTCACCCCAGGTAGAATAGAAATAGGGGGTGGATGCTCCGAATTCTCCTGCACAGGTGTCCACCATATGGAAACATGAGGCAAGACCGAAGGATTTCCTCAAGGACTCTATTTCCGATACATCTGTCCCTGCCAGTCTGGCAATCCGTATGTCCGAAAGGCCGATGCGCTTTGCTTCAAGCAGAAGGTCGCTGGAAATTTTTCCGGCAGAAGAACTGATCTCCTTTTCAATTGATGCCTGGCAGAGCATGTGATGGAGGAACCACCGCTCAAATCCTGATTTCTCTGCAATATCTTCAAGCATTTCCTTTCCCTGGGATTTCAGCAGGGTATAAATAGCAAAAATCCGAAGCGGGTGGGCGGAACCCAATATGGTCATCAGTTCATCCTGATCTGCATGCAGCTCCTCAAGTCCTTCCCAACCCTGTTCTATGGCACGGATTGCCTTATTCAATGCTTCCTGTGCGGTCCTCCCGATGGCAAGCGCTTCGCCGACGCTTTTCATCTGCGTACCAAGTGCAGAGTAGCTCATAGGGAATTTCTCAAGCTCAAATCTCGGCACCTTGACGGCACAGTAATCAAGTGCGGGCTCAAAGCAGGAAACGCTCATACCGGTAATCTCATTGACCACTTCATCCAAGGTGTATCCCACCGCAAGTTTTGCAGAGCAGCGGGCAATTGGAAACCCTGTTGCCTTGCTTGCAAGGGCTGATGAGCGCGATACCCGGGGATTCATCTCAATAACTACCATTCTGTCCGAATCAGGGAGCATGGCGAACTGAACGTTGCTGCCTCCGCAGTCAACGCCCACCGCCCTGAGAATATCAATAGCGGCGTTGCGCATCCGCTGATACTGCCTGTCAGAAAGTGTCTGGATGGGAGCAATAGTGATGCTGTCACCGGTGTGCACTCCCATAGGGTCGATATTCTCGATTGAACAGACAACAATGGCATTGTCCATGGAGTCTCTCATCACCTCAAGCTCAAATTCCTTCCAACCGATAAGTGATTCTTCCACCAGGGCGGTATGCACAGGGCTTTCAAGCAGGGCCTTTTCCACCAGCTGCTCAAACTCCTCATCACCATGTGCGATGCTTCCTCCCATGCCTCCAAGGGTAAAGCTGGGGCGAATGATCAAAGGGTATCCTGTTTCCTGCTTAAAGGCCTCTGCCTCACTGAACGTACGGACCATCACTGATTTTGGAGATTCCAGTCCAAGGGAGGCGACAATCTCCTTGAAGGACGATCTGTCTTCAGCCAGTTCAATGGAATTGATTCCAGCTCCAATGATTTCAACGCCCCAGCGCTCCAGGATTCCTGCATGATGCAGTTCCCGGGTAAGATTGAGTCCCGTCTGCCCCCCCATGGTGGTCAGCACTGCATCAGGCCGCTCTGTACGGATTACCTCTTCAACATATTCAATTTTCAGCGGCTCCATGTAAATGGCATCAGCAATGCCTGGGGTGGTCATTACCGTGGCAGGGTTAGGATTTATCAGGATGACGCGGTAGCCCTCTTCTTTGAGGGCTTTTACTGCCTGGGTGCCTGAATAATCAAATTCGCATGCCTGGCCGATGACTATCGGTCCGCTTCCGATAATCAGTATGGATTCAATGTCTTTTCTTGCGGGCATGTGTACCTTCCTCTATGTACTGATGTTTCTGCGGGTCTCTTCAAGAAACCGGTCGAATATCCAGGCGGATTCCTGCGGGCCGGGGGCTGCCTCAGGATGGAACTGCACCGACAGAACCGGAAGATTCCTGTGGAACAGGCCTTCAATGGTCTGGTCATTTGCATTGATGAACCAGGGGACTATCTCTTCAGGAAGGGAGTCCTGGGAGACGGCAAACCCATGATTCTGGGAGGTGACAAAAGCCTTTCTGGTAACTGTATCAATAACCGGATGATTTCCCCCGTGGTGACCAAACTCCATTTTATAGATTTTTCCGCCTAAGGCCTGTGCTATCAGCTGGTGACCGAAGCAGATGCCGAAGACAGGAATTTTTCCAATGAGCTGCTGAATCACATGAATCTGGAGACCATGCATCGACGGGTCTCCAGGTCCGTTGGAATACAGGCAGGCATCGGGGCGACAGGAGAGAATCTGTTCTGCAGAAGCAGATGCAGGAAACAGGGTTATCCGCACATCCCGTGCTGTCAGGCACCGAATGATCTGCTCCTTAATACCGCAGTCCACCAGGGCGAAATGGATGCTTCCCTGGGGATGAATTGTCTCCTTCTCAGTGATGCCTGCGGCATCAGCAAGATTCCTTCCGGTCATGGGAGGAAACTCCCTGAGCCAGCGGCAGGCGGCGTCAATTTCCTCATTGGTAATGGTGTTTTCTTTTGGAGAGAGGATCACCCCGTTTCTGCTTCCCCGTTCCCGGATGTCAATCGTGAGCCGTCTGGTATCAACTTCAGTTAATCCCGGGATTCCCTGCTGAATCATCATATCTTCAAGGGATACCCTTCCGGGGGGAATCGGCCCTTCATAGAGGGAACGTACTATCAGTCCTGCCAGATGGAATCGACGGTCTGACTGGCTTACGTGGGATTCGGTCCATGCATCATCGGTGCCGTAGCTGCCGATATGGGGATAGGTCATGATGACAATTTGGCCGGTATAGGACGGATCACTGAATATCTCATGGTATCCCGCCATGCTGGTATTGAAAACAGTCTCTCCTGCAAACCTGAGTGTGCTGTGATCCGGAAGTTCATCGGTGCAGGGCGCAGCAGCCCCGAAAGATATACCGGAAAACAGGGTCCCGTCTTCCATGATCAGATAGGCTTTTTTCAAGCAGACATCCTCCCGTTTTGTATATTTATGCAACAAAACCCATAATATTTGGGATATTGTTGCATTATGATATGGGCATTCTACATATTTTCTAATATTTATGCAACAATGGGGAGAGCAGGCCTGATGTAAATTTTTCTCATGTCACTTTACAATTCTGCTGATCTGCTTAAAAACCTCACCTTCCGCATTCTTCAGCAGATCGAAAAGCACCATCTCCATACTTGTGATTTCACCTTTAAGGTCCCTGACCCGCTGAAGGGCAGTATCGCGGTTCTTTTTGGTCCTTGAGGACACGCAGTCGCTTACCAGTTCAACATGGTATCCCCGGGAAAGCAGGTCTCTAACCGTCTGAAATACGCATACATGGGCTTCTATGCCGGCGGCAATTACATAATCTGCACCGCTTTCTTTCAGTGCCTGGAGAAAGCCCTCACTCCCGCAGCAGCTGAACGTATTTTTTATCAACGGTGAGTTTCCTTCAAGGATTTCAGCAAGGGGCTTCACCGTAGGGCCGAGGCCCTTCGGGTACTGCTCGTTCCAGATGACAGGTATTTCCAGCACCGCCATACCCTTGAGAAGACGTGTAAGGGAGTCTAGCAGCTGTTCATGGTTATGCATATGGGGAAGCAGCCTCTCCTGCACATCAATGAGAACGCATACCGTTTTGTTTTTCTCCATCCTGGATTCCTCCTGTTTCACCACTGTACCGAGGATTCTGCATGAAATCAACAATTCATTTCAGGGCTCGACATGATTGTGCTGACCAGGTACAGTTACTGCTATGGTAGCAGCAGTATTTGGGGCCGGAGCAATCGGCGCGGTGATTGCAGAATCTCTGCATCAGTACTATGGAGACACCTGTTTTGCCGTTGCTGATTCGCAGCGCTCAGCACGGTACAGAAATCTCACCCTCAACGGAAAACGAACCACCTTTCCCTGGCGCTCCAGCAGTGATCCTGTGACTGCAGACTTGGTGATCATAGCCGTGAAGGGGTATCATCTGGAGGGAGTGATTGAGACCATCAGGCCGTGGACTGCAGAACATACACAGATCATCTCTCTGTTAAACGGTATTACCAGTGAACAGATTATCGGAAGGGCCTTCGGCAGGAAGGACATGCTGCTCTCCCTTGCCGTTGGACAGGATGCCGTACGAAGAGGCTCTGAGGTAACATATACCAGAAAGGGAAAGATTCTGCTTGGGGAGGCCTCAGTGCCTTCAGCTTCGAAACGGGCAGAAGAACTGAAAAATATGCTCGTGCAGGGAGGAGTTCAGTGTGAAATCCCCTGTAACATGAAAAAGGCTCTCTGGTGGAAGTTTATGGTGAATACCGGAATAAACCAGGTCTCCGCAGTTCTTGATGCTCCCTACAAAGCATTTCAGCAGCCCGGGAAGCCTCGGGAGATGATGCTTAGATCGATAGAAGAAGTCAGGATGATTGCCGGGTTTGAAGGAATCGCTCTCACCGATGCTGATGTTGCACAATGGCTGGACCTCCTTGATACGCTGTCCCCTGAAGGTGAGACATCAATGCTTCAGGATGTGCGGGCGAGAAGGAAAACCGAGGTTGATCTCTTTGCCGGAACCCTGATCAATCTAGCTGAAAAACACGGTGCAGAAGTTCCCTTCAACCGTGAACTGTATCAGAAGCTGGGAGAAGAAAAGAAGCAGTCCTGACTTAACAATGCGGCTGTTCCATGTCACAATACCAGTGGAGGTGCATATGCGTTTGCGAAAAGCACGATTTGCCGGAAGCTGGTATACACAGGATCCGGTGGTACTTCGTTCCGAAATTGATGAATTTCTGGAACTGGTGCAGCAGGATGCATGGCATCCGATTTCGGAGCAGCCGAAACCGAAGGCTTGGAAGCATCCTGCTTCGGTACGGGGAGGAATGCTTCCCCATGCGGGGCTCTACTTTTCAGGAAGGGGAATTTCACATTTCTTTTTTTCACTCGGTGCAGAAACTGAACGGGTTATTATCATAGCTCCCTCCCATTATGTACCCCTCATGACTGATACCCTGTTCTACTCTACCCATGACTGGTATGATACCCCCTTGGGACGGATTTCTGCATCAGAGATTGTGCCTGATGCTTCTTCACAGTTCTTTCGGGAGCACAACCATGCAGTTGAGATGGAGCATGCTGCGGAGATGTTTCTTCCCTTTATTGCCCGCACACGGGAGGTTTCTCTGCTGCCGCTTTCAGCTGGAATTCTGCTGGTGTCAGAGATTTCCGGAGAACGGATGCTCAAAGCCGTAACGGATGAACTGCTGCAGCTTCTCGGTGAAGAGGAGCTGACCAGCGGAAGAACTGTTCTCATTGCAAGTTCAGACTTTACCCATTACGGTCCACGATTCTCCTATACTCCCTTCGGTACCGAAGATATCAGCAGTATTGAAAAAGAGGTGGAGCAGCACGACAGAGCAATTGCAGAACTGTTCAGTACATACCAGTTTGAGAAACTTATCGATGCAAAGAGCAGCCGGGACATGACAATCTGCGGGTTTGCCCCAGGTCTTATTGTCTCGTCTCTCATGGAGCGAATTGGCGCCAGAGGTGAAATATGCGACTGCTACAACTCAAACCATCTCACCGGACCGGACATCGGTTTTGTCTCCTACTGCACGATTCTTTGGAGGTGAGTCTGGATGTATTCAAATGAACTGCAGTGTGAGATGCTTAAAGCAGTTCGGAAGGCGGTCTCACAAAAGATATGCAGCACACCGATGGATGATGCCGTTGACCTTTCCCGATACCAGGAACTCCATGAGGTCAGGGGGGTATTTGTCACCTTGAAGCAGAACGGCCGTCTTCGGGGCTGCATCGGGACGACGGCAGGCAGCGGACCGCTGTATGAGGAGCTGGTCCGTACCGCTGCGGAGGCGGCACTGCATGATCCGAGGTTTCCGCCGATGACATGTGAGGAACTTCCTGAAACGGTATTTGAGATATCAGTGCTGAGCCCCTTCAGGAAGATTGATTCCCATCAGGAGATCATCCTCGGGCATCACGGCCTTCTGCTTTCCCTGAATGCACATCGTTCCCTGTTTCTTCCTCAGGTAGCCATTGAGCAGCAGTGGAATATCGAAGAGACTTTAAGCCATCTTGCGCTAAAGGCGGGACTGCCCGCAGATGCATGGAGACAGCCTTCCTGCATCCTCCATGTGTTTGAGGCGGAGGTATTTGGGGAGGAATAGGAATTATGATGCGTACCTGCGATTTCTGCTGGCGTCTCTGTGAAATCAAGGAGGGACGCCGAGGATTCTGCGGGGTCCGTGAAAACAGGAACGGAAGCATCAGAACCGTGACCTACGGCAAAGTGCTCGCCGCTGCGGCGGACCCCATTGAGAAGAAACCCTTCTATCATGTGATGCCGGGGAAAAAAACCCTTTCTGCGGCTCTCTTCGGCTGCAACTTTACGTGCTCATTCTGCCAGAATCATGACCTGTCCCAGAAAGACAGCCCCCTGTTCCCTGCTCCCTGGAAGGACCAGGAACCCACAGACACCAGTCCTCAGCAGCTTGTCAATAAAATGATTGAGTGCGGTCTCTCCATCATGAGCTATACCTACTCTGATCCTGTTGTCTGGCAGGACTACATGCTGCACACTGCAGAACTGGTGAAGCAGGCAGACGGAATTAACTGCATGGTCACCAACGGCTCCTTCTCCCCTGCCGCTTCGCAGAGAATTATACCGGTGATCGATGCATTCAATATTGATGTGAAGGGTGATGAAGCCTTTTATTCCCGCTGGTGCAGCGGTTCACTGAAGCCGGTGATGGAAACGGTTGAAAAAATCTGCTCAGCTCCGGGAAAGATTCTTGAGGCCACTACCCTGCTCATTGAGGGAATCCATGACATTGAAGATGTGTTCCAGCTGGGACGGCAGCTCAGAGAGGCTGGCGTGCAGGTGTGGCACCTTTCACGGTTTTTCCCCCATTACCGGATGGAAGATCATAGGCCGACCTCTGAACGGTTTCTTCGTGATGCTCTTCAGGCGGCGCAGTCCTGCGGAATTTCATATGTCTATGCAGGAAACAGCGGAAACCTGGAATATGCAAAAACCAGGTGCCCCTCCTGCGGCCGCGAGATCATCGGGAGAAGGGGATACTATGTGCATGTAGAGCAGGAGCTGATGGATCACCTGCTGCTGGGACTGTGCATACATTGCGGGGAGAAAATCTATGGTCTGTTCAGGTAGCAGTTACGCCCCGTCATCAAGATGGCAGTAGAAGAAGTGGCTGTCTGACTTGTTTACACGAGGCGGTTTTGTCGTCTCGCAGATCTTTCCTGCCTGGACGTAGCATCTTCCTGCAAACGGACACCCGGGAATAGTTTTTGTCGGGTTCGGAAGCTGTCCTCCAAGACGTATATTTCCGACCTCCAGGGAAGGATCAATTTCCGGCACTGAAGAGAGAAGCGCCTTCGTATAGGGATGGTAGGGGGGCCGGATGACCTCGTCGCGTTTACCGTATTCACATATCCTGCCGAGATACATCACCATGATATAGTCACTGATGTAGTTAATTACATGCAGATCATGGGAAATAAACAAATATGCTGCCTGGGTGTCCTCCTGGAGGTCTCCAAGCAGGTTCAGGACCGATGACTGCACTGACACATCAAGGGCGCTGGTGGGCTCATCACATATCAGGAGGTTGGGGGAGATGGAGAATGCACGGGCAATCGCCACCCGCTGCTGCTCACCGCCGCTGAGCTGGGGCGGTTTTTTTTTCAGGTATTCCTTGCTTAAGTCCACTTTTTTCAGCAGGTCGATAATCATGTCCCGGCGCTGCTGGGCTGAGCTGATTTCCATAAGCTTTTTCATCGGCCGACCGATAATCTGCTCGACGCTGTGGGAAGGATTGAGGCTTCTTCCCGGGTTTTGGAATATCAGCTGGATCTGCTTGAGCATTTCAGGAGAACGTTTCTTCCAGGAAACAGAGATATCAGTTCCGTCAAACAGGATCTGGCCCTTCGTCGGAGTATACAGTCCTGCGGCTGTCTGGCCGAGGGTTGTCTTTCCGCAGCCGGATTCTCCCACAATTCCGAGAACGCTGCGGCGCTTTACGCTGACACTGACACCGTCAACAGCATATACCTTCCGTTTTTTCCCGAATATCTTATGCACATCCTGGACTTCCAAAAGCGCATCTCCATCGGGCATGCTTTTAACAGGATGTGATTTTATCAGCTTGTCCATCATATCCGGCACATCGGTTGCATAAGCCCGGTCGCAGGCTGCCGTATGTTCCGGGGAGATCTCGCGCATCCCGTACGCCTCGACACATCCCGGCGTTTTTTTCTGGCACCGCTGCTCAAAGGGGCAGCCTCCCTCAGATGCACCGCGTCTTTTGACATATCCCGGTATGGTGTTGAGCCGGTACCGCTCCTTCACCATACCCTTTCTTGGGATGCAGTTGATCAGGGCCCGGGTGTAGGGATGGTTGGGATGCTCAAAGATCTGCTGTTTCGGTCCAGTTTCCACCACTTCTCCGCTGTACATTACCACAATCCTGTCGGAGACTTTGTTGATCACTCCTGTGTCATGGGAAATATACATCAGGGACATGGAGAACTTTTCCCTCAGTTCACTGATGGTGTCAAGGATAACCGCTTCTGTTGTGACATCAAGGGCTGTGGTGGGCTCATCAAGAATCATCAGGTCGGGCTGACAGAGAATAGCCATGGCGATGCATATTCGCTGCTGCATTCCCCCGCTGATCTGGTGGGGATACCGCCTTACGAGGCCCTCAGGATCGCCCAGATTCAGGTCCCTCAGGGCCTGCAGGGACAGTTCACGGGCTTCTTTCCTTGACACGCCCCGGTGAAACAGAGTGACTTCATCAAGCTGAAACCCGATGGTCAGGGAGGGATTCAGGGAAGAGTAGGGGTTCTGGTATACCATCGCGATCCGGTCTCCCCGATACTTGCGCATTTCATATTCAGATTTCTGAAGCAGATCCTCACCCTTGAACTTAATGCTTCCGCTGATCTGGCCGTTGGGAGCAATATACTTCATAATTGTGTATGAAAGGGTGCTTTTCCCGCATCCGGACTCTCCGATAACACCGATTGATTCATTCTTGGCTAAGGTAAGATCCACATTGCGTACCGCAGATATCATACCGCCGAATATGCTGAAATTTACATTCAGATCCTGAATTTCCAATATATTACTGTTCATGTATTAAAACCTTACTGACAAAATCAGAAAAAAGTGAGATTGAAATTACCAGTGATGCAATTGCAAGAGCGGGATAAAACACCGCCCAGGGTGCATCGGTAATGATCGGTCTGTTTTCAATAACCATCATTCCCCAGTCAGGGGTAGGCGGCTGAAGTCCCACTCCGAGAAAGCCAAGGGAGGCAACCATCATGATTGAGTATGCAAATCGTGCCGTGGCCTCAACAATGATCGGACCGATCGTGTTGGGAAGTATCTCGACAAACATGATGTACAGGTGGGATTCTCCCCTGATTCGGGCGGCATCAACATATTCGCTGCTCTTGCAGGTAAGTAATGAGCCTCTTGACACACGGGCTGTTGCAGGGATGAAGGCAATCGATACAATCAGGCTCAAGCTCATAATTGATGAGCCCCCCAGCACTCCCAGCACCACCATTGCAAGCACAAGGGGAGGAATGGCCATCATGATGTCAAGCATTCTCAGCACTGCCCGGTCAATTGCTCCTCCAAAGTACCCGGCGCTGAACCCGACGATGATGCCAAAAAAGGTTGATGCAATTGAGGTCAGCAGGGCAACAGTGAGAATTGACCTGCTTCCCACAATGATCCGGGTCAGGAGGTCACGTCCGAGGGAGTCTGTTCCCAGTACATGATTGTTGACCCCTGGAGCAGCCATCTGATGCAGAGAATCCATTTCTGTATGAGTGAACGGAGTCAGGGACGGGCCGAAAATTGCTAGGAATATCCAGAACAGAAGAATTGCAATGCCCAAAATTGCCAGCGGGCTTCTTTTCAGCTGATAGAGTATGTATTTCATTGCGCATCCCCCTGGTATCGTATTCGCGGGTTAAGCAGTCCATAGAGCATGTCGGTGACCAGTGTTGATATGGCAAATATGGCTGTGATCAGCAGAACGCATGCCTCAATAAGAGGAACGTCACGGGTCCTGATGGCCGTCATCAGCAGTGAGCCCATCCCGGGAAATGCGAAAAGGGTTTCAACTACAATTAAGCCGCCGAAGAGCCATCCCATATTCATGCCGATGATCGTAATGGTTGGGAGCAGGGCGTTTTTCAGGGCATGACGGAATATGACATACTTGTAGGGCATTCCCTTCAGTGTGGCAGCCCGGATATAGTCGGAGTTCAGCACCAGAATCATCGATGATCTCTGCATGCGGGAGATATACCCGAACATCACAAAGGTAATTGACAACGCCGGAAGAATAAGAATGTTCAAGTTGCTGAAGATTGATTCTCCGATGGGGATTATGCTTACAATGGGAAATACCCGCAGCTGCACGGCAAATAATCCGATGAGGAACACCCCCGAGACAAACTCCGGTAGGGCCATGGTAGCCAAGCCGAAAAATGATATGATTGAATCTGTCAGTTTTTTTGCCTTAACACCTGCCAGCACTCCGAAAAAGATGGAAAGGGGAACAAAAATGATGAATGCGGTGAAGGCAAGCAGCACCGAATGGCCTACCCGTCTCCAGAGAATTGAGTTAATCGCAACTCCCCGCATATAGATGGATTCTCCGAGATCTCCCTGGAGAATTCCTCCCGCCCATCTGGCATACCGCTGATATATCGGATCATTGAGCCCCCTGGCCTCTCGGAGAGCCTCAAGGGATTCCGGGGTAGCGCTCTGACCCAGGATCATCTCGGCTACATCGCCGGGCATGATCTCAACCAGCACGAATATTACAACAGACATAACGACCAGGGTCACAATCAGTGACCCCAGTCTTCTCATAAACGTCTTCAGTATGTTCATTCGATAATATCTACATGTTTATACTGCGGAATCATGGTTATCGGGTGACGATAATCCACAATGTTTTCACTAATGGCGACCAGAAAGGGTACCTGAATATTAATCAGGGTTCCCTCTTCATAGAAGACTTCCTGCAGCCGGTCATAGTACTCCTGCCGCTGGTCGTCATCAACCTCGGTGCTGATCGCTTCAATCAGTGTGTCCACCTCCGGGTTGTTTATGTGGGATTCATTCCACGGACCCTCTGAGTAGAACGCAAGGGAGAGCAGCATCGAGGGGTCAATTCTTCCGCCCCATCCGGTGATGGTGAAGGATCTGTTCATCCAGTACTGTGAAAGGTACACATCCCTGGTGAAACCGCGAAGCTCGATATCAAACCCTGCCGGTGCTGCAATCTCCTGGATTGTCTGTGCCAGGTCCTGGTTGAAGGGGTGGTCAGATGCATAGTACAGCGGTACGCTCAATCCGTCAGGATATCCTGCTTCTGCAAGCAGTTCCCTGGCTTTATCGATGTCCTGGCCTCGTTCAGGCTGCTGGGTATGCTCTGCAAGGATGTTCATGATTGGAGTTTCATCATAGAATACGTCAACTCCCATTTCTCCCTGGGTGCTTCGAGCCAGCTCCACGGGCTCCATCGCGTATTTCATCGCAAGCCG
>PWNW01000094.1 GCA_003557605.1 Spirochaetaceae bacterium | reverse complement strand
AGCCCCATCAGACAGATACTGATTGTACTGCTGCGGAAGCGTCTGCTCATGTCCTTGTTCTTCGGCTCCCATTGCAGAAAACACGGTTCGTACTGCTTCGTGTTTTGTGCGGTCTGCAATATCTTCATACAACCGTTGGCTCTGTCTTTCAAGCAGCACGGCTTTTTTCAGTACCAGCTTCACATCTTTTTTGTTCATCTCAATCTCCTTTCCGAAGTCTAGCAGTCAATAACTGTATTATTATAATACAATGGCGCGAAAAAATGATAAAGAGAAAAATGGCCGGTTTTCTCTTTCTTACCGAGGAACTAAAACGTTGAGAAATAATATCTACTAGGATAATGGAGAGTAAAATGGTCATGCTTATAAAAAAAGTAATGTAATACCTGTAATTTGCTTGGTAATTGTCTGCGAGCGATGTTCTGAAGAAAATATAAGGAAACAGGCCTTAAATAGATAAAAAAAGTGCTAATAATTACGATACTTTTGATTGACAATTTTTCAATAGTGGCTTAGCATAACTGTAAGACATTGGTACTATAATACAATAGCATAGCAATAATTTGTATGGAGATCAAAAAATAGAATAATTACCATACGGTTGCAGTATTTGACGGTAATTCTTATTAAATTAGTAATGGAACAGCCGTATCAGCCCTAGCTGATTTTCCAGAAAAACTATATCATGCCTGTCTGACTTCTGCTTGAAAAACATTCGGCAGCTGCAGAAGGAAATTGGCAACGGTGACCAAGTTTTTCAATTGAACTTTGTTAAGTAATACTTGGTAATACAGTGGATGGAGTGTTGTGCTGCAGTACTATATTACTGTGGATGCTTAGGTGATATACGAGATTTAGGAGGAAACAGGTGATGGAGATCCCAAAAAAAATGAAAGCCGCAGTACTCTACGGCTTGGAAGATATCAGAATTGTAGAACGAGACGTGCCGGTTCCGGAAGATGAGGAAGTGCTGATAAAAATTGAATCCTGTGCAATCTGCGGTGGAGATGTGAAAATTGTCTCCAGGGGTATTCCGAATATGCCCCCCTTTGGTGAATTTATCATCGGCCATGAATATTCCGGATATGTAGTGCAGAAGGGTAAAACTGTAACCGAGTATGAAATTGGTGACCGGGTAACCGTTGAGGTGCATAAGGGATGCGACCGGTGCAAAAACTGCCGTGCGGGTAACTACACGGCCTGTCTGAACTACGGAGATGTATCCAAGGGCCACCGGGCTAACGGGTTCACCACCAACGGTGGATTCGCCGAATTTGCAGTGAATCATGTGAATACCCTGACAAAGATTCCCGAGAATATCAGCTTCGATCAGGCTACGATCATCACTACCGCCGGAACGCCTCTGTACGGCATTGAGAAAGCCGGGGGATATATTCCCGGTGAAACTATTGCGGTCATCGGTCCCGGTGCTATTGGCCTGATGGCAGTGCAGTGTGCAAAAGCTCTTGGTGCTGATAAAGTAATTCTTACCGGTACCAGGGATGACCGGCTTGACCTAGGCAAAAGCCTTGGTGCAGACTTAACTGTGAATGCGAAGCAGGAGGATGTGCCGGCCGCGGTTCTGAAGTTTACTGAAGGCATCGGTGCGGACCTGACGCTGGTTGCAGCCGGAACAAGTGCTGCTCTGCAGACAGCCTTGAATATGACCAGACGCGGCGGCAATATTGTACTGCTGGCCCACTTTGATGATCCCATCAATGATGTGAACATCGGGCTTGCCGTCCTCAAGGGAATGAATGTTTTTACCGTCCGGGGAGAAGGAAGCAGCACGGTCCACAGTGCGCTGTCTCTGATGAACAAGGGCAGCATTATCGCTGATCCGCTGATTACGCATCACTACAAGCTTGATCAGCTCAATGAAGCCTTTACGACATTCAGAGAACGGAAGGGAAATGCTATGAAGGTGATCATTCATCCGTAGGGCAGGCTGAAAGATTTGTGAGAGGGAATCCCGGGCAGCAGTCAGACTGGCTGAACTGCCCTTGATGATAAACATTTTGTTATAAGGAGCATACTATGTTGAAAAGATCGTTATTTATGATAGCTGCATTACTGATGATATGCGCAGTAGCAGTCAGTGCTGCAGGACAGGAAGAGGCAGAATACCCCGATTCAGCAATCGATTTTCTGATTCCCTTCGGAGCAGGTGGTTCTGCAGATGTTATGGGCAGGACCCTGGCAAACGAAGCGGAGAAGCACATGGGTGCCGCATTTGTCCCGGTGAACCAGGTCGGAGGATCGGGAGCGGTGATGTATCAGAATCTGATAAATTCTGCAGCTGACGGATATACCGTGGGCTGGAACTCAACTTCTATACTCACCACAACAGCGTTTGGGAATGTCCCCTTTGAATACGACGCCTTTGAACACATTGCCCGGATTGGATATACCTCCATGCCCATCGCAGTGCGTGCTGACTCTCCCTATGATTCCCTGGACGACCTGGTGGAGCATGCAAAGGATAATCCTGGAATACGCATCGGCAATGCAAGTACTGGAAGCGGAACGCATCTGGTTCCTGTTGCACTCGCTGCAGCAGCGGGAGTGGAATTTAATCATGTTCCCCTCGGAGCTGACCGACGGATTGCTTCGCTGCTCGGCGGAGAAGTGGACGCAGTGTGTGTTCCTCTCCCTGAAATTGCACCCCATGTACAGTCCGGAGATGCAAAGCTTCTCGGTTTTCCCACATTGGTACGGGATGAGCAGTTCACTGATGTCCCCACATTCCAGGAAGCTGGTTATGATGTAGTGATCGAACTGTTCCGCGGCATCAGTGTTCCTAAGGGAACTCAGGAAGATCGGATTGCCAAACTGGTTGACGCATTTGAAAATGCTGCGTATTCAGATGAATTTTTGGGAACTGCCGCAAGTTTCGGCTTTGTCGTAGACTTCATGGGAGCTGAGGAGTTTGCTGACTACCTTGCTGACCAGAATGAAGTCATTGTGCGAAGCATGGAATTGGGCGGTCTTATTGACTGATTAATTTCTGCGGAACGATACTACCTATCCGGACATGCATCTGCGGGTGCTGTCCGGACTTTCTGCAAAAGGGATTGGAAGGCACATGAATAACTTGAAGAAAGAAAATACCGTTATCGGGTGCATACTGCTGGCTTTGTCTGTTTACTACTGGCATCTCACTGCAAATCTGCAGTTTCGGCAGGCCGCGCACAGATTCGGTCCTGATACGCTTCCCTATGTTTTTGCCGGAGCGATGTTTGTGCTTTCGGTGCTTCTGATTATTGAAGGCTATGTAAAGAACACCGGACCAGCAAATGCACACCCCCTGGGCAGGCAGAAGTTTCTCAGGGTAGCACTGCTTTTTGCTGTGCTTATTGGGTATGTGCTGTCAGTCATGTATATCAGTTACTTGATAGCCACACCGGTAGTGCTTGCCGTATTACTGTACATGGGCGGATCAAGGAAGCCTCTTGAGATTATTCTCACATCGGGTTTAGTTACGGCAGGGGTGTATATCCTGTTTACCGTGGTCTTTCGCGTAAGAATCTAATTTCAGAGAATAGGATGCAAGTATGTTTGAAATAGCTGTGAGCGCACTGCTGGAAGTGCTTAAGTTTCCCAACCTCTTAGCAAGCCTGGTGGGTGTGCTGTTTGGGCTTTTTGTCGGTTCGATTCCCGGACTGACGGTAAGTCTGGGTATGGTACTGATGCTTCCGATCACCTACACCATGGCTCCGGTCACTTCCTTCAGTCTGCTTCTTGGTATGTTCTGCGCAGGTATGTCCGGCGGTTCTATCTCAGCGATCCTGCT
>PWNW01000127.1 GCA_003557605.1 Spirochaetaceae bacterium | reverse complement strand
TGACAGGGGGGTTTCCTTGAATATTGTAATTATCGGTGCCGGTGATGTGGGGTATGCTGTTGCAAAGAGCCTTTCGGGCAGCGGAAGCGACATCGTGGTGGTTGAATCGGACATGGAGCGGGCCTTGAAGGTAGAGAACGAGCTTGATGTCCGGGTAGTGGTCGGCAACGGTTCTCAGCCTGCGGTGCTTGGTGAAGCAGGTATCGTCGAGGGCTGCAGCATAGACTGCCTGATCGCCTGCACAAACCGTGACGAAGTGAACATCATGGCATGCTGGCAGGCCAAGCGGTTCGGTGTAAAGCGGGTCATTTCCCGTGCCAAGGGTATAGAGTACGAAGATAATCCGCAATGGTCAGAAGCCCTGGGTATTGATGAAATCATCACTCCTGAACGGTCGGTAGCCCGGGAACTTGAGGAGATGCTCTGGATCAATGCGGCGGTCCATACTTCCGAGCTGATGGAGGGGAAGGCCGGTTCCTACGCCTTTAAAGTGACAGATCAGTCCCCTGCAGAGGGCATGAGCCTGAAGGAGCTGGGGATGAAGACCAAGGGTCTGCCCTTCGTAATCATATTTGTTGAGCGGGAGGGTGCAGGACAGATTCCTTCCGGGGACTGGGAACTGCAGAAGGATGATTTGTGCTATGTTATTACCTTCAAGGAACATGTCCTTGAGGTGCAGAAGCTCTTCCAGTCAGAACCACGCAAAAAGACCTTAAAGCGTCTGATGATTGTCGGCGGGGGAAAGCTGGGAGTTCAGCTGGTGCGGCTGCTGGTGAAGACCCATCCTGAGGTGAGGGTAAAGCTCATTGAGCAGGACCATGACCGATGCAGCCGCCTTGCATCGGAATTTCCCTCCCTGACGGTGCTCAACGGAGACGGCACCGATGAAAAACTGCTGGTCCATGAGGGCATCGACATGACCGACGGGTTTTTGGCTGCTACGGAAAAAGAAGAGCTGAACATGATCCTGGCGATTCTGGCAAAGTCCCTTGGGGCTGGTAAGTGCGTAGCCATGGTCCGCAAGGACGTATATACCCGGCTTGCGGGGAAACTGCCCATTGATGCGCTGGTGAATCCCAATGAATCCCTCACTTCGGTAATTCTCCGGCTTGTCCGGTATCCCGAGACTGCCGGAAGCCTCTCCATGATCAGCAGGATCGGAGCGGAAATTCTGGAAACCTCCCTTCCTGCTGAGAGTCCTGCAGCAGGAAAGCGCATTGCAGACTTGAACCTCCCCAAGGGCATGCTCTTTGCTATGGTGAACAGGGACGGAAAAACCCTGATGCCCCAGGGGAACCTGGAGCTTAAGGGAGGGGATGTGCTGCTGGTGTTTGCTAAAGATGAAGTGATGACTAAGGGACTGAAAGCCCTGGGGATCAGCAGATGAAGATTCACATAGTTTTCCGGGTGCTCGGACTTCTGTCGGTGATTATCTCTCTCACCATGGTGTTTCCCTTAATATGGAGCATCATTGACGGCACTCCCGACACCATTGCTTTCCTGATGAGCATGACCCTGGGAATCGGGATCGGCACCATTCTCTACCTCCTCGGCGACAGGAGCAGGGAATATGCTGAGCTTAACGTGCGGGAAGCCTTTGCCGTGGTAAGTCTTTCCTGGGTAATGGCATCGGTAGTGGGGGCGCTTCCATTCTATATGGGAGAATATCTGCCTACCTTTGCTGATGCATTTTTTGAGGCCATGTCGGGGTTTTCCACCACCGGTGCTACGGTATTTACCGACATTGAATCAAATCCCCGGGGAATTCTCTTCTGGAGAAGCCTGACCCACTGGATCGGTGGAATGGGAATCATCGTGCTCTCCCTGGCAATCCTTCCGTTTATCGGGGTGGGGGGGATGCAGCTCTTCCGGGCTGAGGTGCCCGGGCCGACGCCTGAAAAGCTATCACCGCGAATCCAGCAGACAGCCCTGATGCTCTGGGCGGTATATGTGGTTATTTCCGCAGCCCAGACGGTGGTGCTGATGCTCTGCGGTCTTGATCTCTTTGATTCACTGACCCATACCTTCGGCACCATGGCTACCGGGGGATTCTCTCCCTATAACGACAGTATTGCAGCCTTCAGAAGTCCTCTGATTGAATGGGTAATCATCCTGTTCATGTTCCTTGCGGGTACGAACTTTGTGCTTCACCTCCTCGCACTGCGCGGAAAACCTGGTTCGTTCTGGAAGGATGAGGAATTTCGATTTTATGTTAAGTTCACCTTGCTGAGCATTGCTGTGGTAACTGTTTTTTTACTGATCAAGGGACACTACGGGAGCTTCAGCGATACCTTCAGAAACTCGGCTTTTCAGGTGATCAGTATTATGACTACCACCGGCTATGTCACCTCGGACTTTAATCTCTGGCCTCAGGCCCTGAGGCTGCTGATGCTGCTGCTGATGTTCGCCGGAGGGTGTGCGGGTTCCACCGGCGGTTCCATGAAGCAGGTGCGGCTGATGATCCTGGCAAAGCGGGTGAAAGTTGAGATAAACCGGCTGCTGCATCCCCAGCAGGTACTGAGGGTAAGGTTCAACAAGCAGGTGCTCAGCCTCGATGTGATCTCATCGGTTACCGCCTTCTATATTCTCTACATGATGTTCTTTGTTGGGTTCAGCCTCATTATCATCACGATAACCGGGCTTGATCTGGAGACCGGCATAGCCAGCGTTGCCGCAACCCTGGGAAACATCGGTCCGGGTCTGGGAGGGGTAGGTGCTGTTGAAAACTACAGCTTCTTCAATATGCCGGCAAAACTGATACTCTCCTTCTGCATGCTCCTCGGCCGTCTTGAGCTGTTTTCCGTAGTGATGCTTTTTGTGAAAGGCACCTGGCGGTCCTGATATTTCGGCGCTTTTCATAGCAGTATGGTCCTTAAGAGCATCGGTAAATGCTTACGGTAGTTTTCTTCTATAAACCAAAAGCTCTTCATCTCTTTGGTTGATATACTTTGTTCCTCCGCCTGTTTTCTGATGTATAAGGACTGTCCTTCCATTGTATTGAATGCCAGTAATGCCAACACTCCTGCTGATTTCTTCCAGTGCGCCGCATCTGCATGATCCTCGGAATTCTAATTTTACAAATATCTGCATGAATCACTCTTGTGTTCTGCCAAATACCTTCATATCATGAAGGTAAGGGGACAGAGGCGCCTTCGATGCTGATCATCAGATACCCGCTATGCAAGGAGGGATTGTGATGAAAACCGTCAGTGATGTACTGAAAGTGAAGGGAGCAGAAGTGCTTACTGCTCTTCCCGAGGGGACTCTGCATGATGCATTGATGATTCTGCGGGAGAACAATGTAGGAGCCCTGGTGGTAGTTACCCAAGAGGGAGAGGTGACGGGAATTTTTTCCGAACGGGACTTTGTCAGATACTGCGCCGATAAGGCTTCTCTATCCCTGGATGCACCCCTTTCTGAAGTGATGACAAGCCGGGTGATATGCGTGGATCCGACCTACACGATTGACCACTGCATGGCAATCATGACCAAAATGCGCCTCAGGCATCTGCCTGTCCTGAAGGACAACACCCTCTCCGGCCTTATATCAATCGGGGATGTGGTGAAGGCAGTGCAGAGCGAAAAGGATGAGCTCATCGACCAGCTGGAGCACTATATTGCTGGAAGCCTGTAGTCCTAGGAACCTTTCTTAACCCGTTTTTTCCTGCCCAGCAGGACGTAGATCAGGGCACTGATCACTGCAAGCAGTGCTGCGATCAGGTTCACGGTGCGTCCAGTGGGATCAATGCGCCAGAACATATAGGTATTCCAGAAAAAGAGGGCTGCAAATACTGCATGGGCAGCCAGG
>PWNW01000358.1 GCA_003557605.1 Spirochaetaceae bacterium | reverse complement strand
CCTGGGAATATCTATGGTGATCATATCCCCCTCGGCTGCCAGGGCAATAGGGCCGCCCTGGGCAGCCTCCGGGGAGACATGTCCGATAGAGGCCCCGCGGGTTGCACCGCTGAAGCGCCCGTCGGTTATCAGGGCAACATCCTTGTCAAGGCCCATGCCTGCAATAGCGGAGGTGGGTGAGAGCATCTCACGCATCCCCGGTCCTCCCCGGGGCCCTTCATACCGTATTATGATGACATCTTTTTTCCGGATTCTTCCTCCAAGGATTGCTTCTATGGTCTCCTCCTCGGATTCGAAGATCCGTGCAGGTCCCTGGTGGACAAGCATCTTCTCATCAACAGCGGACCGTTTCACCACCGCACCGTCGGGGGCAAGGGTCCCGTAGAGCACCGCTATGCCTCCGGTGCTGCTCCATGGCCTGTCAGCAGGCCTGATCACCTCAGGATTACGGTTTACCGCATCCCTGATCTGCTCCTCCAGTGATACCCCCATCACCGTAATCACATCAAGATGCAGCAGATCCTTCTTTGAAAGCTCCTTCATTACCGCAGGCACTCCGCCGGCTGCATGGAGGTCCTCAATATGATGCCCCCCCGCAGGGGAGAGATGGCAGAGATTGGGGGTCCTGGAACTGATCTCATTGGCCAGTGCCAGATCAAGGGGAACCCCCGCTTCATGGGCGATGGCCGGCAGATGCAGCATGCTGTTGGTGCTGCACCCCAGGGCCATGTCAACCGCCAGGGCGTTGGCAAAGGCCTTGGGGCTCATCACGTCCCGGGGCAGGATGTTTTTTTCAAGCACCGTCATGACCTGCTTCCCAGCCTCCTTGGCCAGCCGGTCACGCTCTGCCAGCACCGCAGGAATCGTACCGTTTCCCGGCAGTCCCATACCGAGGGCTTCGGTAAGACAGTTCATGCTGTTTGCGGTGAACATCCCTGAACAGGACCCGCAGCTCGGACAGGCGCTGTTTTCAATCTCCAGCAGCTCCTCTTCGCTCATGGTACCCGCAGAGACCGACCCGACGGCCTCAAAGACCGTGGAGAGGCTTATCGCTCCTTTGGACGAGTGGGTGCCGGCGAGCATCGGCCCGCCGCTGACAAACACCGTCGGAATATTGACCCGGGCTGCCGCCATGAGCATGCCCGGGACAATCTTGTCGCAGTTTGGTATCATCACCAGGGCATCAAATCCGTGGGCAATCACCATGGATTCAATGGAATCAGCAATCAGCTCCCTGCTGGACAGGGAGTAGCGCATGCCCTCATGCCCCATGGCGATGCCGTCGCATACACCGATAACCGGGAATTCGATAGGGGTTCCACCGCCAGAACGAATGCCTGCCTGCACGGCGGCGCTGATTCTGTCCAGATGTACATGCCCCGGAATGATCCCGTTGGCGGAATTCACCACCCCCACAAGGGGTGCGGCAATTTCCCAGTCCGTCAGTCCCAGGGCCTTCATCAATGATCTGTGGGGAGCTCTCTCAACCCCTTTCTTCACCCGGTCGCTTCTCATATCTTTGCACCTTCTCCTTTCACATATTCCTGGAATGCTGCAAGCAGTTCCGTTGTCACCGGTCCGGCCTTTCCGCCGCCGATGGTCCGTCCGTCAATTTCAGTCACCGCTATCAGTTCAGCGGCGGTGCCGGTGAGGAACACCTCATCTGCGCTGTAGACATTGTAGAGGGTAAAGGGTGTTTCCTTAACGGTGTATCCCATCTGTCCGGCAAGTTCAATCACCGTAGTGCGGGTAATGCCGTCGAGGATCCCCATATAAATCGGAGGAGTCCATATTTCCCTGTTGCGGATGATAAATATGTTGTCCCCCGTGCATTCCGCCACCAGGCCCTCCTCGGTGAGCATCAGCGCCTCAGGGGCACCTGCATTGTCAGCCTCGATGCGTGCAAGAATGTTGTTCAGGTAGTTCAGCGACTTGATCTGGGGATCAATGATGGTGGAACGGTTTCTTCTCTGCACCGCAGTGATGACCTTCAGGCCTATCTCGTAGAACTCCGGAGGATAGAGCTGGATAGTGGCGGCAATGCAGATCAGTGAGGCCTTGGGACATTTCTTCGGGGAAAGTCCCAGGTCCCCGACACCCCGGGTCGCCACTAATCTAATATACCCGGTGGTGATGCCGTTCTTCCTGCAGCACTCCAGCACGATTTCTTTGATCTCCTCCCTGGTCCCGGGTATCTCAAGGGAAATCGCCCGGGCGGCATGGAAGAACCGATCAATATGCTCCTTCAGCTTAAACACATACCCGTCATAGGCGCGGATTCCTTCAAAGATCCCGTCCCCGTAGAGCAGACCGTGATCGAATACCGAGACCTTTGCCTCTTCCTTTGGAAAAAAATCTCCGTCAATATACACAAACTGTTCAGCAGCCATGAAGCTACCCCCTAACTAATATGTTGTGAGATGAGTTCGCCCATCTTCCTGGTGCCGACGAGCGTCATCCCCTCACTCATGATATCCGCTGTCCTCCAGGGGCCGTCAAGTACTTTCGACACCGCATTCTCAATGATGTCGGCTTCCCTGCTCAACGAGAAGGAGTAGCGAAGCATCATCGCCGCAGAGAGCACCGCGGCAATGGGATTTGCCCGATCTGTACCGGCGATATCAGGGGCGGAGCCGTGGATCGGTTCATACATGCCGAACTTGTCCTTCCTCAGACTTGCGGAGGGAAGCATGCCGATGGAACCTGTGATCATGCTTGCCTCGTCCGAGAGGATGTCTCCAAACATGTTGGACGTCACGATCACGTCAAACTGCTTGGGATTCCAGATGAGCTGCATTGCGGCATTGTCCACGTACATATGGGACAGCTCAACCTCCGGGTATCCCTTTGAAACCTCCTTGACCGTCTCCCTCCACAGCCGGGAAGTCTCAAGGATGTTTGCCTTGTCTACACTTACCACCCGCCTGCTGCGCTTCATGGCGATATCAAATGCGGTAAGGGCTATGCGCTGCACCTCATCGACGGAATACTCCATGGTGTCAAAGGCCTTCTCCCCGGTGCGTCCCCGCTTTCCGAAGTAGATTCCACCGGTAAGCTCACGGACCACCATGATGTCCAGTCCCCCTTCAACCTTGGTCTGCTTCAGCGGGCATGCCCCTGAAAGCTGGGGATAGAGCACCGCAGGCCTCAGGTTTGCATACAGACCGAGTCCGGAGCGCAATCCCAGAAGGGCCGCCTCAGGGCGCATGGCCCCGCCGAGGTGGTCCCATGCGGGACCGCCGACTGACCCCAGGAGCACCGAATCACTGTTCCTGCATACCTCCAGGGTCTTTTCAGGAAGGGGAGTGCCAACCTTGTCGATGGCTGCCCCTCCTGCAAGGAGCTGTTCATAGGTGAAGCGGTGACCGCAGGCTGAACCGACCGCATCAAGGACCTTTACCGTCTCATCAATGATGTCGGGCCCGATCCCGTCGCCGGGTATTACCGCAATGGTGTAGTTCATTTGGAAAGTCCTCCCTGTCTGATGTACTGGATCAGCCCTCCGGCCTTTACCAGCTCCTGCATGAATTCGGGAAAGGGCTCAGCATGCCAGCTTCCGCCTGTGGTGAGGTTTCTGATCGCTCCGGTATCGAAGTCCACCTCCACCTCATCACCTGCACTGATTCCCTTCACCGCTTCGGGGCATTCGAGAATCGGCAGCCCGATATTCAGGGAATTTCGGTAGAATATTCTGGCAAAGGTCCCGGCTATGACGCAGGAAACCCCCGAGGCCTTAATAGCAAGCGGTGCATGCTCCCGGGAGGAGCCGCAGCCGAAATTTCTGTCTGCCACAATCAGGTCCCCCTGCTTCACAGAAGATG
>PWNW01000134.1 GCA_003557605.1 Spirochaetaceae bacterium | reverse complement strand
CGCCGCATCACATAGAGCTTTTGTGCAAACTGATGCCGGTCAGCATCACTGCAGGAAAGGAAAAACTGAAGCACATCAGGTTCTGTTGAACGTGCCAGCTCCCCAAGACAGGAGCTCTGCACCGGCACCTCACGCCAGCAGAGAAACCTGAAACCCTGGTTTCTTGCCTGCCGCTCTATCACCTCCCTGCACTGTTCTGCAGTCTGCTGCTTCGGGGGAAGAAACACCGAACCTACAGCATAGGTTCCTGGAACAGGCAGATCAATTTCCTTCAGGCTGCTTCGGAAAAACTCATCAGGTACGGCAATCATGATTCCTGCCCCGTCGCCGGTTCTGCTGTCCCCGCCTACGGCCCCGCGGTGCTGGAGGTTCTTCAGGATTTCCAGACCCTGGGTCACTGCCTCATACCGCGGGTCACCGTCAAGATAGGCAATGCAGCCGAATCCGCAGCTGTCATGCTCATGGGCAGAGCGGTATAGTCCGGTATCCTGAACAACTCCTGAAGCATTTCTCCGCAGCATATTGCCTTCCTTCTGTATAATATCTGCATATTTATACATATCGGACCTATAGTACGGCATCAGGTAAATATGGTCAAGAGAGCAGAAAGATGCATGTTTCCAGGTTTTTCTTGGCAATATGAAGGTGATTTCACATAAAGCATTGCACAGAAAATAAAAAAATGATCAGAGAAGGATTAGTAATGTGAATAAATATACAGGATATCTCTTACTCTGTGGCTTCTTCAGGAATATCGAGCTGATCTATGCTCATCAGATCATCCCCTTCCCCCTCCAGTCTCAGACTGATGTCGCCGGCTGCGGATTCAACCTGAATGGAGTGGAGTGACGCACCTATGGTGCCGACAGCCTCATTTACCGGTCCGAATCTCTTAAATTCAGCCAATGAGGGACTTAAATAGATAGTTCCCCGTTCGGTCCTTACCGAATAGGTTACATTGTTTAAGTCCCCGGGAAACTCCATACCGATATTCCCTACGGTGGTCCTTACTGAAATGTTTTGGTCCTCAAGAAGCTGACTAAAGGTTCCGCGTACCGATGCAGATGACACATCAATTTTTACCGATCCCCCGCTAAGCGAAAAATTCACACTTCCGCTGTAGCCGCGTACCCGAAGGGATTGGGCCCCCTGAACAGAAACATCGCTGGAAACCATGGTCACGGTTACTGCAGTATGCTCCGGAACAGATTCCATTTGTACTGATCCGGAAATGGTATGCACCAGTATTTCATTGACAGAATCGGGCACGTACACCGTATATCCCACATATCCGGTGACACCGGGCACATTGGGACGATAATGCGTAGCAGCTTCAATTCGTCCGTTTCTTTTTACTACTTCTGCATATACGTCATTGACAAAGGCATCATCTACACCTGATTTGTCATAGCTTACCAATGCATAGGGCTTTTCCCATCCGGAAATGCGGATTGGGCCGCTGACATTACTCAGGGAGAACACCTTCACCTCATCATGAAACTCAACCTCTCCAAACTCCTGCTGCTGCTTGGCACGGTCGTTGAACTCCCACCGATAGAATGAATCAGTAATCTCCTCCCAGCTGGTCTGCACATCCTCCTCATAGAACCTGCCGTCTATCAGGGAGGAGGAAACATACATGATTATTACCATAACAACCAGAGCTGCCGCAACGGACAGCACGTCCAGCGTTTTTCTTCCCACTATACTGCTCCAATTCAGAAAACCGCGCACAAAGTGCTACATATCTTCACGGTACACACGGATTCGAGGCTTAATGATAAACAGAAAAATAAAATGCAGGAGCACAATTATCCCCCAACCGAGGGAAACAACCAGCCACCACTGATAGGTCGTAGCGATGCTGTTATTTGCAAAAGCGCTGATGAGAACAGCAAGGAAATAGAGCAGAAAATGCTTGAGGTACCGCACCTTCTCTCTGTCTCCAATAAGCTCAAACAGTGTGCCTGAGCGCTTTTGATTCTTTTTATTCACTATTCACCTCAATATACATAATCCAAACTGCACTGTTGTTATAAGATACAGATAATCCTTCGGCAAATCAACCGTGTCCGCCTTCCATCCATATCTTACATCTGCTCAAGAGCCCGGTAGTACTGTCTCTGCACTTCCAGGAGCCTTTCGAGCTCACGAAAGGCATTTCTCTCTCCTGTCCTTGCTGCTGCTTCACGCATCAGTGAAACAGCCTTGTTCACTTCACCAAACATCTCATGGAGTATTGCCGCATTATATGCTGCTGCAAAATTTCCTGTTTCATACCATACCTGCAGGTACAGCCGCAGAGCTTCGTGCTGCAGTCCTTCCTGTATTAGGGTATCGGCCCTGTCCATTCTGGGATCGCCTGTTCTGTCGCGCTCAAGGGTTCTGTACTGCCTCACCGTCCTGGGAGCAAGATGTTCCCTGATCTCAGGCTGGAAATCATCAATAATGCTGCGAAACAGCGAAGATACTTCGGGAGCACGAAAATCCCCAGTGCTCCAGCCGGAGGGCATCTCGCTGGGAAGAGGTATTCTTGTTTCCCTTGATTTCCTGCCGTCAAGGCGCCTTACGCCAAGGGTGCTTCCATCCTCCGCAGAGACTACTCGGTAGCTCACCTCAAGATAGACTTCCTGAACCAGGTAGTCACGCAGCACGGTCGTCTTTTTTCCGGTATCGGGGTCCGTTACCGTCTCCCCTCTTCTGCGTAGATACTCCCGTACGTTCATATCATCAACAGAACCGATGATAAACGCATCAATACCGAACAAGTGGGAAAAGGGAGTTCCTTTGGGCGGGATATCATGTGCGTACTGACTCAGCTGCCTCGGGGGCACAACGGTAAAATAGTTTGTCCTCTGCAGTGTTCTCACCATAGAAGAGGTCATATGGGAAGCAACCTGCTCGGGAAGCAGCAGATGAATCGTATACGATAATTCCAGCTGCTGAGGAAACAGGCCGAAATGCAGCACTGCCCCCCCGAGATAGGGAGAACGGGAATACTCTGTAAAGTCAAAGACGCCTATGGTACGGTGCTCCGACATATTCACCTCAGCAGGAATTACCGCATCAAATGAAATGGTTGTCCTGCAGCTTCCAAGCATCAGCAGCAGCGCTGCGGTGAGAATCAGTGTCCCGGTATATCCGCCTCTATATTTCATATACCCTACCTCTGCGCAACGAACTACGTGCCGCATAATTTCTTCAGCATGCGGCAGGTCTGGAAAAAACTGATGTCAAACTTGGGTATCATGGTTATCTTATATATGAACAAAGTAAGTGAATATGCAAATCCACTGTATATCAGCTGCTCTATAGGTTATAATAGCGGTAAACCCATGAAGATGACAAGGACAGGAACTGAAAAAACACCGATCTTTTGGAGATTATTGAGATGAATAATATACCCTTTACATTCCGGGTTGAGACCCCGGCAGAAGAACTCTGGCTGACTTTTTCCTCGTCTGAGATACTTATTCGGTGCGACGTCACACCCCCTGATCATGCAGGCTGCTGCGTTCCGGGATATGCGGAAACCTCTGTTTCACCTCCTCCCGGAATCAGGGATGCCATTGAAGAAATCAATAGGTACTTCCGGGGAACCCTCCGTGAGTTTTCCTTCCCCTTTGCTGTTCAGGGAACGGATTTTCAGAAATCGGTGTGGGAACAAGCCAGGGAGATTCCCTATGGGGAAACCTGCAGTTACGGAGATCTTGCCAAAGCCTTAGGCAGTCCGGGGAGTGCCCGTGCAGCGGGAAAAGCCCTGGGGAAAAACCCTCTCCTTTTAATAATT
>PWNW01000273.1 GCA_003557605.1 Spirochaetaceae bacterium | reverse complement strand
TTTAAAACAATAGTTGCAGAAGAAAACGGGAGCAGAATTGTTGTTTCCGGATTCATCTGGCAGGAAATTACAACCATCAGCAATGCAGGCAGGATACAACATTTTTTCATTACTTTTCCTTAGCTATTCATTTAGTAAGATGTTTATCCATTTCTTACCATGAGATGAAAAATTAACCGATTAATTTTTTTTAACTCCTCACCATTATATTTTCATTTACGAGCTATTGCAATAAAAAACATTGCTCAGCAGATTTTTTAACTGGATATCTGCATGAAAATTGAAACTGATGACTTGAGTAAAAAACCTTAAGATGCATCATCCATACCGGTATATGAGATTTTCAAAAGAAATGTAATAATTCTCAATGGAAAACGCCGGCACGTAATTGATGCTGGAAAAGAAAGATAGTGAAGAAATCATGGAGCATACAGCAATTTAGCCTACATCCTACTCGTCAGTCTGTTCAGACATTTCATGCAATCAACATCTTATTCTAAACGCTTACAATATATCCCACGGCATGGGTTTGAAAATTTGATTTTCTCTGTGAATCCTTAAGTTCCTTTAGCATAGTTCCGTTTACATCATCAACAATTCGCTTAATTCTTTTGTTTACATAAGTACCTTGTAACATTGTTCTTACCATGACTTTGGTAAAAACATGATGCTTCCATACAATACATTCTAAATGCAATGTACGGCACAACGAACCCCCAGCAAAACCTTTTCTCATATAATACAAATGGACTTTGAAGCATAAATCTAAATTTGAGGCGCATGCCCCGGTACATGCGCCCCGAAAAGGAGGAAGAAATTCTCTGCTTATGGAGTAATAATGATCTTCAGTCCCTCTCCGCGCTGAAGCATGGAGAGAGCAGTGTGTATTTCAGAAAGGGGCATGGTATGGGAAACAACTTTTTCCAGGGGAAGCTTTCCGCTCTCCATGACCCGTACTGTTTTCTCAAAAGAATGCTTGCCGATGAATGCTCCGTAGACAATCACTTCCTTCTTCAGAAGCTCCCCCACCGGGACTTCGGGATTCACCGTCTCATCATGACCGAACTGCAGAACCTTTCCTCCTGCCCGGACCAGCTCTATTGCCGTCGGCAGCAGGGGCCCCACTGCCTCAATGCAGTAATCAGCACCCTTGCCCATTTCCCTGAAGACAACACGTTTCAGGTCCTCGCTGTTCGGATCAACGACGATGTCAGCTCCGCACTCCAGGGCAGCATCTCTCCTGAATGCAGCAGGCTCGGAAACAATAATCTTTGAAGCTCCTCTTGCCTTCATGATCATGGTAAAGAGCAGACCGATGGGACCTGCACCCAGAACAACCACATAGGAACTCGGCTGTACCTGAAGTTTGTCAGCTGCATTTAGCACACAGGTAAGGGGTTCAGCCAGTGCCGCAATTTCTGCAGGCACCTTTGCGTCAATTTTATACAGCGACTGTCTCGGGACAATCACATATTCAGCATATGCCCCCGGCGAGAAGATGCCGATGGTGTCGGGATGTCCCTCCTCTCCTGATGTCTGGTACAGGGGTATGCAGTTATCGGGAAAACCTCTCCGGCATTCATCACAGACTCCGCATCCCGGATGGGGATCAATAAGCACCTGTTCACCCACAGAAAATCCCTGAACCTCCTCTCCGAGCTGCACAATCTCTCCGGTGAACTCATGTCCCAGGATATTTCCCTTTTTCGCCGGGTGGGCCGGAGGCACCTGCAGGATATGCAGGTCAGTTCCGCACACCCCGACCCCCTTCACCCTGATAAGCGCATCGGTACTGCGTTTCAGCACAGGCTTTTCAACTTCCTTAATTACCAGCTTCCCGATATCCTCAAATACTGCTGCCTTCATCTTCCGCTACTCCTTATTCCATTCCCGCTCCACCGCTTCGGCGAACCTGTTGAGCTTATGCATAGCCGTATACATTCCATCTGCAGGCTCAAGGGCCCACAGCGCTTTTGAAAATATTTCCAGAGAAAAATACCCGTCATACCCTGACCTCAGGGCTTCAATTGTCCACGTAAGGGCATCAAGAGAACCTTCCCCGGGAAAGGCCCGGTTCTCAACAACATCAAGCTTATCCTTCGGGAGAAACTCCGCATCGTTTATATGCACCAGGTGCACTGGTGAAGCAAGACATGAAAAGTCAGACGGCTGCATCCCCCCCTGAAACAGATTGTAGTAGTCAACAATCAGTCCGTTGGCGGGATTCCCGGATGAAGCGCAGAGGTCGTCAGCCTCCTTGATGCTCTGGATAGAGAATTCAGGAAATGAGATCGGTTCAACCCCCACAGAGACGCCGTACCGGGACAGCACCCGGTTGAGCAGTTCAAGACGCCGGGCGCTCATATCCCGGACCTTCTCCGGGGGGATCCTGACATCAAACCATCTCCCCACTGGGGCTATCACCAGGGGACAGCTGACCATTTCACACATCTGACCGATCCACTCCGTCTCCTTCTCAAGCAGGGACAGGTTCTCATCAGGGACCAGGCTGAAATCATCCAGGGAGTTCACGGCAATGACCGAAATCCCGCAGTCCGCAAGGACCCGCTTCGCCTTCCTGGAGCTCACTTCATAGAGCCATTCCTTCAGCTTCGGTGCCCGCAGCTCCACAGCCTTCAGCCCGTATGTACTGCTCAGCTCAAGGAACTGGGCAGTAGAGGCGCTGAAGAGAACCCCCTGATTCATTGCCAGCTTCAGCATATCATTCACCCCTAGTGCATCTCTCTGCCGCCTGAAACATTCAGGGTGCTTCCGGTGATATAGCTTGCCTCATCGGAGGCAAGGAACGCCACAGCATTGGCTACGTCTTCGGGCTGCGCTATCCTTCCCAGGGGAGTAAACTTGATGAATTTCTCATAGAGCTCCTCCTCATAGGTGCGGTTGTTCAGTTTTGCTGTTCCGGAGACGCTTGATTTGATAAGATCAGTCTCAACAGCCCCGGGACATACGGCATTCGCCGTTATATTGTCTGCTGCAAGCTCAAGAGCAATGGACTGGGTGAATCCGATTACCCCGAACTTCGTGGTGCAGTAAGGACTGGTAAAGGCCTCTCCGGTCTTGCCTGCCATGGATGAGATGTTCACAATCCGCCCGTACTTCTTCTCCAGCATCACCTTAAGAGCACTCTTTGTGGAAAGAAACACCCCCTTCAGGTTGAGATCCATCAGCTTGTCCCAGGTCTCCTCGGGGTACTCCTGCACTGCTCCCTTGACGTCGGTGCCTGCGTTGTTAACGAGAATATCGACGGTGCCGAAGGCATCCACTGCAGCCTGCACCATTGCATCGGTGTCGGACGAAGAGGTTACATCAGCCTTCATGGCAGCAGCGTTTCCTCCGGCTTCCCTGACCAGTGCTGCAGTCTCTTCAGCAGCTTTCAGATTAATGTCAGCAGCAAGCACCGATGCACCCTCCGCTGCAAGCTTCAGACAGATTCCGCGGCCTATCCCGCTGCCGCCGCCGGTAACAACGGCACTCTTCCCTTGTAATCGCATCTCTGCTCCTCCTGATTCCAGTAATTGTGCAGCTGATCTACTGCATGGATTTCTTCATATGCTCAAAACCCCTTCGGACCGCCTGTACATCCTCCGCAGCATGCTCCGCCGAGAGATACCCGGTGTAGCCCGCTTTCTTCAGCGAAGAGAGAATATGGGGAAAATCCAAATGCCCGCCTCCCGGGGGCAGACGGTTCGAGTCTGCATAATGAACATGATAAATCTTTTTTCCCGCAAGGGCTATGGACTCTTCAAGGCAGGGCTCCTCAATATTCATATGGAAGGTGTCCAGCAGCAGTCCAATATTGCCGCAACCAATC
>PWNW01000096.1 GCA_003557605.1 Spirochaetaceae bacterium | reverse complement strand
GCACCCCAGCATCAGTGCTTTACGTGAGCGGAGATGCTGATTTGTATATTCGGCCGTTTTTTCAAAACGAATACCTGGACCTCCATTACACCAAGCTGATGAACAATCAGCGGACGGGAAATCCCAGTCTCCACCGTTGGGTAAAAATCCAGCAGGTCCCTGACAGCCTCCTACAAGCAGCCTATCCCGGGGGTACTTCATCAATCACAGAACGGTCCTATGTGGTAGAACAGACCCGTACGGCAGCTTTGGGCTATAGAATTGTTCCCTTTGATCCCGAAGGCCTTCACAAGGACAGAAGACCGAGTCTAACGGCATTCCATATACCCCTGGACCCTGATTCATCCCAGGTGCAGCTTGTGCTTACAGACGGTCAGGGAAACAGGTTTCAGGACAGTGAACGGGAGATCAGGATTGTCAGAGGCGTCCAGGCTGAGTGGGCAGCTGTCATCCTTTTGCTTCTGCCGGCAGGGGCTGGGTTCAGTTTCACACTGCTGCGCAAAAGGCGGTTGGCAAAATCCCCCGCACCCTCCGGCAGGAACACCAATGCGTAACCTGAACTGTTTTCGGAGCACCCGGAGTATATTGTCACCTTTTTGATCTCCCGATATACTGGCAGCAGTCATTTCCATACAGGCTGGCAGATACCATATGAAACGCACCACCATACTTGCCCTTACTGCGGCACTGCTCTGGGCTACCGCCTATGCGGGAGTTAAGATCGGGCTGGAATATGCAGAACCCTTCTTTTTTGCCGGGATCCGCTTCATGATCTCAGGGCTGCTCATTATTCCCTTTGCCGGAAGGATCCGGGGATATGTCTCCTTCTTTCGGGAAAACTGGAGAACTGTTCTGCCGGTATCGCTGCTGCAGACAAGTCTCTTCTACGGGCTCTATTTTCAAGGGATCAACCTGGTCCCTGCAGCGGTCGCTGCGATTGTCATGGGATCAGAACCGCTGTTTGTTGCACTCACCGCCCATGCGCTCACCCATGATGACAAGTTTACCCTCCGAAAGGGCTTCAGCATTGCCGGAGCAGTGATCGGTATAGCCCTGCTGAGCATGCAGCGGGATTTCGGTGATGCCGCAGGACTTCGGGAGATCCTGGGGATTGCCGTTCTGCTGCTCACCTGCTTTGTGGGCTCCTTCGGGCAGATGATCGTGAAGAGAAAGGCACTGGACCCGCTGTTCCTTAATTCCCAGCAGATATTACTGGGAGGGGCGGTGCTGCTGATCATGTCGCTGATCACCGGGGAGAAGATGCCTGCGTCCCTGCCGCTTCCCTTCATCTCAGTTCTTCTGTGGCTGAGCTTTGTCTCCGCCTGCGCATTCTCCATCTGGTACTCCCTGCTGAAACGCAGGGAGGTGAAGGTTTCTGAGCTGAATCTCTATAAGTTCATCATACCCGTGGCGGGGGCAGTATTCAGCTGGCTCATGATCCCTGCTGAAGGGCCGGACCTGATCACCGTAATCGGCATGGTGCTCATAGCAGTATCGGTGATGCTGTTCTTCATTAACCGGGAACGGCTTCCCAAGGTCATACGTAATATGGAATAAAACAATGCACCTATCAGCAATAGTGTGGTACAATCTTTTGAAACAAAACAGGGGAACAGTATGAGCAGTAAGGGTATATCATTAAGCGCCGGACCTGAGAACACCCTGGGAGTGATGAGCTCCTACGGTGTCGGCAGGTTTCTTGCCGAGTTTCTCACCGGAGCCTTTGCGGCAGTGGTGTTTAAATTCTATGAAACCGAGGTGGGGCTTCCCTCTGCCTATGCGGCCATTGCCATCATCATCTATGCCATATGGAATGCGGTCAATGATCCCCTGCTCGGCTACTTCACCTCCAAGCCGACCTTTCTGTCCAAGAAGCTGGGAAGGAGGTTCCCCTGGATTCTCTTCGGCACCATAACCTGCTCCTTCAGCTTCATCCTGATATTCGCAGTACCGAGGACCTTGGATGCATCGGTCAATCCCTTTCCGGTATTCCTGTGGATGGTCTTCACCACCTGTCTCTATGATCTGCTCTATTCAGTCTGGGAGCTCAATTACCAGTCGGTGTTCCCCGACAAGTTCCGGGGCACCAAGGAACGGCTGAGGACTGCAGAACTTGGCACGGTCATCGGAGTCTTCGGCATCGCCGGCGGATTTGTCATACCTCCCCTGTTCTTCGAATACGGAGATCAGGGCAGTTTCTACACCAGCGCCTGGGTGACCGCGGCAATTGCAGTATTTGCCGCCATGCTGCTGCTTCCCGGTGTCCTTGAGAACAAGCGCATGGTACGAAGCTACATGCAGAAGGTTGAGCTGGAAAAGGCTGAAGGGAGCGCTGCTTCATTCTTCACCCAGATGGCCCGGGCCTTCAGGCAGAAAAACTTCCTGGCTTTTATCCTGCTGTATTTCTTCTACCAGTCAGCGGCAATGTGCATGACCGGTTCAATCCATTATGTGGGAGACTACATCCTGCCGGGAGGCAGCTCCGACACTACCTTAATATTCGGCGGCATGCTCATCGGCGCAGTCGCCTCGGTCCCCCTGTGGGGCATGATCTCAAAACGGCTGAAGAACAACCAGAAAATGCTGATCATCTCAGCACTGCTGATGGCGCTGTTCTCCTTTCCCATGACCTTCCTGAAATCCTATGCCGGGTTTACCGTTGCCATGTTTTTCTGGGGCCTCTCCTTCGGGGGATTCTGGCTCTTCATGCCCCCCGCCATGGCTGATGTAATCGATGAGGTGGTGGTGAAGGAAAAAAAGCGGGATGACGGGATCTACATGGGATTCAGGGCATTCTTCGGCAGGCTCTCCTATGCCAGCCAGGCAGTGACCTTCTGGGTGATCCATGAGGTCACCAATTTCTCAGCAGATCCCCGCTCCCCGGAAGCCATATTCGGGATCCATGCCCACATGGCCCTAGTCCCGATGGCCTTCCTGATCATCGGCGTTGCGGTGTTTATAAAAATGAACTCCCTGACTCCCGAAAAGGTGAAGGTCTACCGGGGAAAGCTCAAAGAGATGGACCTCTGATCCCCCTTGCCCTTGCGGGCACAGATGTTCTATTATCAGGGGGGAGAAGGTACCAATGAACGTAGACAAACTCAACACCATGCAGGAGAGACACCGGGAGGTGGAAAAGCTGCTCTCCGACGGCGATATACTCAAGGACAGAAACCGCTACCGCGACCTGATGCAGGAGCATGCCCAGCTTTCTGAGATCATGCAGGTATATCATGAGTATCAAAGCACCCTTTCTGATCTGAAGTCCACCCAGGACATGATGGAGGATGAGCAGGACAGCGAACTGAAGGAACTGGCCAAGGAGGAGCTTTCAGAACTGCAGCAGCGCAGGCAGGAGATTGAGGACCAGCTGAAGATTCTGCTGGTTCCCAAGGATCCCCTGGACGGCAAGAACATCATCATGGAAATCAGGGCCGGCACCGGCGGGGAGGAGGCGGCCCTGTTTGCTTCTGACCTCTACAAAATGTACACCCACTATGCCGAATCCAAGGGCTGGAAACTGGAAATCATGGACCTCAATGAAACCGAGATCGGCGGCATCAAGGAGATTATCTTCTCGGTGGCGGGGAAGGAAGTATACGGTCATCTGCGGTTTGAGTCAGGGGGACATCGAGTCCAGCGGGTGCCCACCACGGAATCGGGAGGAAGAATCCATACCTCGGCGGTCACCGTAGCGGTGCTTCCTGAGGCTGAAGAAACTGAAATTGAGATAAAAAGCGAAGAAATCAAGGTTGATGTGTTCCGTTCATCAGGGCCCGGGGGACAGAGCGTCAACACCACCGACAGCGCGGTGCGGATCACCCATCTGCCCACCGGCCTTGTGGTGACCTGCCAGGATGAAAAGTCCCAGATCAAGAACCGCTCAAAGGCCCTCAGGGTCCTCAGGGCCCGCCTCTATGATATGGAGGAGGAGAAGAAACAGCGGGAACGGGCTGAAAACCGCAAAAGCCAGGTAGGTTCGGGTGACCGGTCCGAGCGTATCAGGACATACAATTTCCCCCAGAACCGGGTGACGGACCATCGTATCAACCTGACGCTCTACAAGCTTGATTATATTCTTTCGGGGGACCTCAACGAGGTCATCGATTCCCTCAGGATTGCTTCCCATGAGGAGAAGCTTAAAGAGGAGTAGATGGCACAGCTGCGGGAGATCCTTGCACAGGCAACTGAGGCCCTGAGAAACACCGGCATTACAGAAACACCCTTCCTTGACGCACTGCTGCTTGCATCAAAGGTGCTGCAGATCAGCAAGGAAAAGGCCCTGGCCTCCATGGACAGGGAGCTTTCCCGTGGGCAGCAGCGGGAGTTTCATTCACTAGTAACGATGCGCTCATCAGGGACCCCCTCGGCCTATCTGATGGGACAGCAGGAATTCTACGGATACCTCTTTACGGTCACCCCGGATGTGCTTATACCGCGTCCGGATAGCGAACTGCTGGTTGAAGAGTCCCTGCAGGCGGCAGGTGAATTTCCTGGCGACATTCGCATCCTGGATGTGTGCACCGGCTCGGGGTGCATCGGCATATCCCTGAAGCTGCAGCTCAAGAACGCTGAGGTCATCTGCAGCGACGTCAGTGATCGTGCCCTGGCTGTATGCCGGGAGAATGCCGGGAACCTGCAGGCTGATGTCTCAGCAGTTCACAGCAGCCTCTTTGAAAACCTGAGCGGCCCCTTCACTATTGTTGTGTCAAATCCCCCTTATCTGACATCATTGGAAATGGAAGACCCGCAGCTGAAATCCCGGGACGAACCTGAGCTGGCCCTCCACGGAGGAACGGACGGGCTGGATGTCATCAGGGAAATTGTCTGCATGGGGTATGAGATGCTGGTACCCGGGGGGTTTCTCATCTTGGAGAGCTCCATCGGCCAGACTGAGGCTGTACGAACCATGATGCTTCATCGGGGATACTCTGAAACAAGGATTTCTGCTGATCTGACCGGCAGGGGAAGGGTTGTCACAGGGCGGCGGTAAACGGTATAACGGTATACAGATAGATATGCTGGACTTAATTGAGAAGTTTAAACAGAAACTGTCTCACTACACTCCCGAAGAGCAGGAGCAGATTATTCAGGCTGCTCTCTGGTCCCAGGAACTCCACGGAACCCAGAAACGCGCCAGCGGAGAACCCTACTTCATCCATCCTCTCTATGTCGCAGAGATGCTGGTGGACATGCACATGGATCCCGATACGGTGATTGCCGGACTGCTCCATGACATCCTTGAAGATTCTGGGGTCACCCAGGAGATCATCAAGGAGAGATTTGGTGAAACCGTAGCATCCCTAGTTGACGGGGTTACCAAGATATCGATCCTGAAGGTGAAGAATAAAAGCGTCCAGGAAGCTGAGACCATCCGCAAGATGCTGTTTGCCATGGCAAAGGACATCCGGGTGATCATCATCAAGCTGGCGGACAAGCTCCACAATATGAACACCCTGCAGCACCTCTCCCCGGAACGGCGCAAAGCTATCGCATCGGAGTGCCTGGACATCTATGCTCCCCTTGCAGACCGGATGGGAATATCCTGGATGAAGGCGGAACTTGAGGATTTAGCTCTGAAGCATTTGAATCCCGACATCTACCGGTACATAAAGGACTTTCTGCTCGCAAAGAAAAGTGAACGGACCGAATACCTGAAACGGGTTGAAAAGGCTATCTACCGCAGCGCTGGTGAAGAGGGCATCGCTGATATCCTGGTGACCTCCAGAGCAAAGCATTTCTACTCAATCTACCGGAAGATGAAGAAACGCAACAAGGACATAGAGGAAATCTATGACATCCTGGGGGTCAGGATTACCTGCTCCACCTCAAATGACTGCTACACCCTCCTGGGTTTGATTCATAAGCTCTGGCCTCCCATAGAGGGACGGTTCAAGGACTACATTGCCATGCCCAAGGCAAACCAGTACCAGAGCCTGCATACCACAGTGATGTGCTACAACGGGAGACAGCTGGAAATACAGATACGCACCAGGGCCATGCACTACACCGCGGAATTCGGCATTGCGGCCCACTGGGCCTATAAGCAGGAGTTCGGCGGTGCAAAGATTTCTGCTGATACCCTTCCTATTATCAGCAAGCTGAAGAGCTGGGACCAGGAGGTGGACCTTTCAGATGACTTTCTTGACGAGATCAAGTCTGAGCTGCTGAAGGACTCTATTTACGTGTTCACCCCTGAGGGCCACATTATTGAGCTGCCTGCAAATTCCACGGCTATTGATTTCGCCTACTACATCCACTCGGAGGTGGGAAGCCATATGATTGGTGCCAAGGCTGACGGTTCAATCATTCCCTTGAACCAGCCGCTGAAGAACACCCAAGTGGTTGAGATCCTCACCTCCCCCAACGGACGTCCCCATGTCAACTGGCTGCGCATCGCAAGGACATCCCGGGCCCGGCAGAGAATACGCAACTGGCTGAACAAGCATGACGAGAACCTTCTGATCGATAAAAGCATCATCGCAAAGCGGAAGGCCGTGGAGAAGGCCCAGGAGTCCCAGAAGCAGGAAGCGCTTGTCGAACCAATTGAGTCCGATGAGATTGTCAAGCATGTCATCCATGCTGACAAGCTCTCCTTCCGCATAGGAAACGAAAAAAACATGATGATCAGCATTGCGAAATGCTGCTCCCCTTCAACGGGGGACCACATCATCGGATACATTTCCCGGGGCCGGGGAATTATTGTTCACAAAAAAAACTGTCCCAATCTGGTGAACATCCGTGATATTGAACACCGCACCATTGATGTTGAATGGGAATCCGCAAAACCGATAAGCACCAAGCGGTTCAAGGTCACCTCCAGGAGAACCACGGACCTCTTTTCCGAGATAGAGGGAGCGGTTAAAAAATACAAAGGCCACCTGATAGAGGGGCGTCTTGAGGAGACGGAGGACGGAAGGCTTTCGGGAAGCTTCACCATGGAAATTGAGCAGCCCGACGACTTCAAGCGGGTGATCAAGAGCCTGAGGACTATACCCTCGGTTATCAGCATCCTGCCGATGTAGGGCTTACGAGTCTCTTGACAACTGTTTTTCATATAATTATGTTTGAACATCTATGAAGGAACCAACTGAGCTGCAGGAACCCCTGCAGCGTGCATATCTTATCTCAGCATATACCAGGGAGAAACGTGAGGCCGAGGCATCTCTCCAGGAGCTTACAGAACTGGTGAAGACCATGGGCATGGAAATTGCCGGGTCCCAGCTGGTCTCGGTCAACCAGATCAATCCGAAGTACTATATCGGAAGCGGGAAGGTTGAGGAAATCCTCCAGGAGGCCCTGGATCTGGAGACCGACTGCCTGATATTCGACCAGGACCTTTCGCCCAGGCAGCAGAGAAACCTTGAACGTCACACAGACCTTTGCGTGATAGACCGCAGGGAGGTGATACTCCAGATTTTCGCCGACCGCGCATCCACCCGTGAAGCGGTGCTTCAGGTGAATCTTGCCCGGCTTGAGTATTCCCTTCCCAGACTCACCCGTGCATGGACCCACCTGTCGCGGCAGCGCGGAGGCACCAGAGGCACCAGGGGCGAGGGAGAAAAACAGCTTGAGGTTGACCGCAGAATTGCGGTGAAGAGAATTTCAAAGACCAAGGAGGAATTAGCCAAGGTCAAATCCCACCGTTCGGTGCAGCGCAAGCAGCGCAGATCACTGCCGGTACCTACCGGAGCAATCGTGGGATATACCAATGCAGGCAAGTCCTCTCTGCTGAACGCCCTTACCCATGCGGATGTACTGGTGGAGAACAAGCTCTTTGCCACCCTTGACCCCACCACCCGGCGGGTTGTACTTCCCGGGGGAAGTGAAATCCTCCTGACCGACACCGTGGGATTCATTCGGGATCTGCCCCATGACCTGATTGAATCCTTCTCCTCCACTCTCGAGGAATCCCTCTATTCGGACTTTCTGCTTGTGATTATTGACGCCTCCGACCCGTATCTTGAAACGCATTACACCACCACCATGCAGGTTCTTCATGATCTCAATGCGCTGGACAGACCGGTTATTATTGTGTTCAATAAGATTGATCTCTGCGGAGATGACCTGACCCATCTTAACAGCATAAAGAGCAGGCACAAGCACTCAATCGCCGTATCCGTCAGGGAAGGAATTCATATTGAGCAGCTGAGCGTGCTTATAGAACATGTTCTGTATGAAAACTATGCGGAGAAAAGCTACTGTCTGCCTGCAGACCGGTATGATCTGCTGCAGTATCTGCGGAAACACGGCAGAATACTTTCAGAGAACTACGACCAGAACTGCATCATGATCATCGCTCAGCTGCCGCCGCAGTTTCTTCCCCATCTCCAGAAATACTCAGTGTAGGAAACGCTCTTTCCCTTGAGGGGGAAAGAGCGCTGCAGTCGAAACTATCTTCCGAGAATCCAGCGGGCTCCTAGGGATCCGCCGAAATCAAATCCAAGCTTAAATTCTCCGCCCCTGAAGAGTCTAAGCCCTGGAAGTGCTTCAATAAAAAATTCCAGAGGCATGTCATCCATATAGTAGGAGATGCCTACTACAGCGTTTACGGACATATCATATCCGCCGGTAAGTCCAACTGGAAGCGCCGCTCCGAAATAGGGATACATACGCTGTGCGCCGATATCGAATTCAAGTTCGCTTACTGAATACTGGAGCTGCGGCCGAAGCATCAATCCCTTCGCTGATGTTCCATACCCGAATCCAAGATTCAGAACCACTGCCATGGTCCTGTCAAGGTCCAGTCTTCCGGTTGCATAGACGCTTTCCCCAACTCCAAGGCCGACACTCAGATCAGAATCCTGAAGTATATTTGCTGTTACAGGAAATGAGAACAGCAGGGCAACTGCGAGAACAATAAACACTTTCTTCATGCTGAATCCTCCTCATAAGCATTTTTTTTATTAGAGATAAGTATACTTCCTAAGGACAGGGACAATCAATAGAAACTCAGAGATATTCCCTATATTTTCCATAAAAGTGCTCGGTCTTGTCCCTGAAGATGCGGTTCTTGTCACTTTCACCCCATTTTGTTATGATAAATTTTCACAAGGGGAGGTATATCTTGAACGACAAACGATTTGGGTCTTTGACCCTTCGGGGTCTGATTATCGGTCTCCTGGGTTCGGTCATTATTACTTCAAGCTCCATGTATGTGGCTCTCCGTATGGGGGCCCTTCCTTGGCCGACAATATTCGTTGCAGTCCTCAGCCTGACGCTGCTCAAGCTTTTCAAGGACTCCACCCTGCAGGAGGTGAATGTAACCCATACTGCCATGAGCGCAGGGGCCATGGTGGCAGGGGGTCTGGCATTCACCATACCTGGTATCTGGATTCTGAATCCCGATGCTTCAATCGGCATCTGGCCTGTGCTGGCGGTTACGCTCTTCGGCGCACTCCTCGGCACCCTCTTCACCCTGCATCACAGAAAGCAGTACATCGAACGTGATCCCCTTCCCTATCCCATGGGAACAGCTGCCTTCAACACCCTGACGGTAGGCGATACCGGGGGAAAACAGGCTGTGAAGCTCTTTACATCTATGGGCGCCAGCGCGGTGTTCACCTTCCTGCGTGACCGCATCGGCATCATCCCCGCAGCCTGGATCACCGGCATGCCTGGAAAGCATACTCCGTTTTTCGGAATGTGGCTTTCTCCAATGGCAGCAGGCATCGGCTATATTGTCGGACCCCTGTATACCGGAGTCTGGTTTCTTGGAGCTGTACTGGGATTTTATATCATCATTCCCTTCGGCATTTCATTTGGGATATTTCCCGACGCTGCCGCAGCGGACCTGTTCAGGAGCAACCTCGGTATCGGGCTGATGGTCGGTACCGGTCTCGGCATTTTCCTAAGGGGGCTGTATACGTTTGTAAAGAAGTGGTACAGCCGGAGAAAAGAGACAGCAGTCAGCTTCCGGACAAACCGTCTGTTCTGGATCGGCGTGGTTATTTCGGTGATGCTGTGGCTTACCACATCGCTGACTCTGATCCATGTCATTCTGCTGGTTCTCGGCATCTGGATCACCACCTCCATGGCAGCCCTGCTCACTGGTCAGACGGGCATCAACCCAATGGAGATATTCGGCATCCTTGTGCTTCTGGGAATTCAGCTCATCCAGCGACCTGATATGAGCACTGCCTTCTTAATCGCCGGCATTGCCGCAGTTGCCTGCGGACTTACCGGGGATGTGATGAATGACCTGAAAACCGGCTCAAAGCTCGGCACCCCCCCGATGAGCCAGATCGCTGCGGAAACTGCCGGAAGCCTTCTGGGTGCAGTAATTGCCGTGGCGGTGCTTTTTGTCATGAAGGAAGCCTTCGGAGGCTTCGGCACCCCTGAACTTCCTGCACCTCAGGCTGCCGCAGTATCAGCTATGGTAGGAGGCCTCGGCCATCCTGCAGCTTTTACCATCGGTCTCATCGCCGGAGCTGGACTTTACCTGCTGAAAGTACCTGCAACAACCTTTGGACTTGGGGTATATCTTCCAATTACTATTTCTTCGATCGTCTTTCTTGGTGGACTAACCCGCTTTATTAGTGATATAGTTGTAAAAGAACATAAAAAATCTGATATTCAGAGAGACGGTGGAATTATCGCATCTGGATTCTTAGGAGGAGAAGGGATTACCGGTGTGGTGCTGGCAATTGTAAGTATATTCACCTTATAGCGGTACATCCCAATGTGAGCATATGACTGACGAGCAGAACAAAGATCACACACAGGAAGAAACCTTGAATGCTGAACAGGAGAATGAATTTATCTCCCTGCTTTCAAAGCGCGGATATGATGCCTTGAAGGAAGACAACATCACTGAAGCGATTTCCTCTTTTTCCGAGATAATTGAGCTGGACCCGAAGAACAACTATGCACTTGTCGGAATGGGAGACGCATATCGGAGAAAAGGAAAATTCCAGGATGCTCTGAAGTACTACAACCTCTGCCTTGATATTGATCCAACTAACAGTTTTGCGCTTTTCGGTATAGCAGACTCCTGCAAAGCTCTGAACAAGCTGGTCCTGGCAATTTCATACTGGGAAAAATACCTTGAGCAGGACCCGGAAAATGTGAATGTCCTCACCCGGGTGGCTGATGCCTACCGCAAACTGAAAAACTTCGGCAAATCCAAGGATTATTATCTGAAGGTTCTTGCCATAGACGATGAGAACGACTATGCGCTTATCGGCCTGGGACATCTGCATTTTGATTTCAATGAGTTCAAGACCGCGCTGCAGTACTGGGAGCAGATGTACCAAAAGAATCCTGAGAACATCGACATCAGGATTCTTACCTCAATCGGCAACTGCCACAGAAAGCTTCTGACCTTTGAGAAGGGACTGAAGTACTTTGAGCTTGCCCTGGAAAAGGACCCGGAGAACTTTTTTGCCCTCTTCGGCATGGCTGACTGCTACCGGGGAACCAAGAACTATGAAAAGTCCCTGAAATACTGGCTGAAAATCCTAGAAAACGACCCGAAGAACAAGGTAATCCTTACCCGTGCCGGCGATGCCTTCCGGGTGCTGAAGAAGTATGACAGGGCCAGGGAATTCTATGAACGTGCCCTTGATATCGACTATGATTCATATGCAATTCTAGGACTTGCCTTGATAGACCGGGACCATAAACGGTATGACGAAGCAATAGATCGCCTTGAGGAACTGCTGAAGCACAATCCCCGCAATCACCGGGTATATGTTGAAATTGCCAACTGCTACCTTGACCAGAGAAAAAAGCAGGAGGCTCTGGATACGCTGATGCGCTACCAGAAACACGGCAGCCGGAACAACTACGTATCCTCACTGATTGAGAAAATCAAGCATGAATAACGCTCTTGCCGGACAGCTCCCTGAGGAGCTGTCCGATTCTCTCTCCCTAAACGCTTCCTTCCGTGCCAAACAGATATTTCGCTGGATTCATTCCGGTGCTTCTGACTTCAATGCCATGACAAATCTTCCCAAGGATCTGAGAAACACTCTTCATCAGCGGTTTCCCTCCATACTGGAAAGCAGCGTTCCTGCTTGCAGAACAGATCCCGATGACGGTTCGGTGAAGCTGACAATCAGGCTGAAGGACGGTCTGTTTGCTGAATCGGTACTGCTCATTGACGGAAGGGGCAGAAAGACTGCCTGCCTCTCCAGCCAGGTCGGATGCGCCATGGGATGTCTGTTCTGCAGAACCGGCACGATGGGGTTTCTCCGCAACCTGAGCGCCTCTGAGATCATTGAGCAGCTGCTGATGCTGAAGGCATCATATGGAGATATTACCCATATTGTGTTTATGGGCATGGGTGAGCCCCTTGCCAACAGAGAAGCGGTGATGAAGGCAGCCCAGCTGCTCCATCATCCTGAGGCCCACAATATTTCTTATCGGCGCATTACCCTTTCCACCTGCGGTCTAGCCGACCAGATACGGACGCTGCACCAGGACCCCCCAATACGCCTGGCGGTGTCCCTGGTAACCGCAAGAGAGGATCTGCGAAATACCCTGATGCCGGTGAACAGACGGTATCCCCTCCGTGAGCTGCGCAGTTCCCTGCTTGCATACCAGAGAGCCTCAGGAAGGCGCATCACCCTGGAATACGTGCTGATACGAAACTGCAACGATACCCCTGAGGACATTGCAGCCCTTGCTGGTTTCTGCAAGGGCCTGAAGGTGCTGGTGAATGTGATCCCCTGGAACCCGGTGGAGGGTCTTTCCTATCAGGAGCCCTCCCCTGCAGGGACAGAGAAGTTCTCAGCCGCCCTTGAACAGCTCGGCATTACCGTCTCAAAGCGGCTGAGGAAGGGACGGGGCGTCAACGGCGCCTGCGGTCAGCTGGCCGTGCCGCTTAATCCTGCTTCAGAACCGCACGAATCCTCCTGACCCCTGCGGAAGATGACTGTTCCTTGGTGATCTTGAACCTGCCCAGCTCTCCGGTATGAGAAACATGGGGGCCTCCGCACACTTCAACGGAAAAGTCTCCTACCCGGTACACCTTTACCTGGTCCTCATACTTATCGGCGAAGAATGCCAGGGCGCCTGAAGATTTTGCCGCTTCAATGGACATCACCTCCATGGTCACCGGCAGATTCTTCTGTATCACCTCATTGACCATGTCTTCCACTTCTTTAATCTGTTCTGCGGTAAGCTTGTCGGGATGGGTGAAGTCAAATCTGAGCCGCTCCACGGTAATATTGCTTCCCTTCTGCTGCACATGATCACCAAGCACATTTCTCAGCGAACGGTGAAGCAGATGGGTTGCTGTGTGGAGCGCTGTAGTTTTGTCCAAATGGTCCGCAAGTCCTCCCTTGAACACCTTGTCAGCACCGGCACGTGAGGCCTCCTGGTGCTTCTCAAAGGCCTTCTGGAATCCTTCCCTGTCTACGGTAAACTCGTGCTCCTGAGCCAGCTCCTCGGTCAGCTCAATGGGAAATCCATAGGTGTCGTAGAGCTTGAATGCAATACGTCCGGGTATGACGCGCTGTTTTCCCTTCAGCAGGTTCGGCAGCAGTTTTTCGAACTCATGCTCCCCTTTCTGCAGGGTATTGAGAACCCTCTGCTCCTCCAGCGGAAGCTCCCTAAGGATGGACTCCCTGCCGGCCTCCAGCTCCGGATATACATTCTGGTACTGGTCGATGACGGTTTCAGCAAGATCTTTCAGGAAAAACCCCTTGATCCCGATATGCTTTCCATGGCGGACCGCCCGTCTGATCAGCCTGCGCAGGATATAGCCCTGCCCGACATTTGAGGGGGTCACTCCCTGCTCATCCCCGATGATGAACACCGATGTCCTGGCATGGTCAGCGATAATCCGCATTGAATGGTCAGCTGAATCATCATCACCGTAGACCTTGCCGGAAAGCTCCTCTATCCTTGATATCAACGGCTGGAATACTTCAATGTCATAGACGGAGTTCTTCCCCTGAAGCACCGCAGCGGTACGCTCAATGCCCATTCCAGTGTCGACACAGGTTCTTCCCAGGGGCTCAAAGGTGCCCTCCTTGGTTTTCCGGTACTGCATGAACACGTCGTTCCAGATTTCAAAATACTTTCCGCAGGAACAGCCGGGGATGCATTCATCGGAACATGCATCCCGTCCGGTGTCAAAAAACATTTCCGTATCAGGTCCGCAGGGACCGGTTTCACCTGCCGGACCCCACCAGTTGTCCTTCTTGGGAAGAAAATAGATCCTCTCTCTGGGCACTCCCAGCGACTCCCAGACAGCCGCTGACTCCTCGTCCCGGGGCGCATCCTGGTCGCCTTCAAAGACTGTCACCGACAGCAGGTCGGGATCAAGGCCTAGCCATGATTTGGAGGTGAGAAACTCCCAGCTCATGGTTATGGCCTCCTCCTTGAAATAATCTCCCAGGGACCAGTTTCCCAGCATCTCAAAAAAGGTCAGGTGATGGGGATCCCCTACCTCTTCAATATCTCCAGTGCGGATGCACTTCTGGTAGTTCACAAGCCGACTTCCTCCGGGATGGTCCTCCCCGAGCAGATAGGGCACCAGCGGATGCATTCCTGCGGTGGTAAACAGCACCGTAGGGTCGTTCTCGGGAATCAGTGACTTGCCGGCAATGTGGGTATGATTCTTTTCTTTGAAAAATTCAATGTATGCGTTTCTCAGTTCATGTGCTTTCATGTAGTGCATACTATGAAAGG
>PWNW01000186.1 GCA_003557605.1 Spirochaetaceae bacterium | reverse complement strand
TGGATGATCATCCCCATATTGCTGAGGCAGTATCCTCCCGGCAGCCGGTGGTGCTTCCTGATACTCTAAAGGCTGATCTTACCCCAGCAGAGCAGGAGGTCACCGAACTGAGGAACCTTCGATCCATTCTCTATATACCCCTGGTATACAAAAAGAAGTGCATCGGCGTACTGATACCCTCAAGTATTGGGGAAGTATATGAATATACCGATGAGGTGATCAGCGTCTGCGCCATGCTGGCAGGACAGGCTGCATTGTCGCTTGTTGAAGCACAGCTTGCTGAGAAGCAGTTTCGGTATATTCGGGATATTGAGCAGAAGAACAAAGAAATGGAGGCTGCCCAAAATAAGATACGCAGAAGCGAGCAGAGGATAGCTGACATTCTGCAGTATGCCGATACAATGTCCTTCATCTCCACCGATGCTGATATTGACCATTTCCGCATCACTGAGTTCAGCCCCGGAGCAGAAAAGATGTTCGGATATAAAAAGGAAGAAGTGCTGGGAAAGGATGTGGGGATTCTCCATACTGAAGAAGATGTCAAAAAGTTTCCTGACGCATTTGCTTCCATGGCTGAGCGCAGACAGGGGTTCTCCGGGGAATCAGTACTGGTCAGGAAGAACGGCGAGCAGTTCCCAGCTATGTTTCGTACGTATCCGATCTTTGATGACCAAGGGAAGATGAAAGGGACCATCGGTGTTTCAATTGACATCACCGAGCGCAGGAAGGCTGAAGAGGATAAGGCCAGGCTTCAGGAGCAGCTGGCGCAGTCCCAGAAGATGGAGGCAGTGGGCCAGCTGGCAGGCGGGATAGCCCATGACTTCAACAATATGCTCAGCGTGATTCTCGGGTATTCCGATATGATCATGGAGAAGCTTTCTGAGGATGATCCTGCCGTACAGGAACTTCGGGAAATCCATGAAGCGGCACAGCGGTCTGCAGGACTGACGCGGCAGCTTCTTGCCTTTGCCAGGCAGCAGACTGTTGAACCGAAGATTATTGATATCAACGAGACAATAACCAATCTTCTCGGAATGCTGCACCGCATCATCGGAGAAGATATTGAATTAACTTGGATGCCTTCAGATGATATCGGAACACTGCTTATGGATCCCTCCCAGATCGATCAGATTCTCGTAAATCTCTGCGTAAATGCCCGGGAAGCGATACCTGATACGGGAAACATCACCATTGAAACCAGTTCGGTGGTTCTCGATGATGAATACTTTACAAATCATCTGGATGAAGTCCACGGAGAGTATATTCTGGTATCGGTAAGCGATAACGGATGCGGAATGGACAGCGACACAGTTTCACACTGCTTGGAGCCTTTCTTTACTACAAAGGGCCCGGGAAAGGGCACAGGACTAGGCCTGCCTACGGTGTTCGGCATCGTGAAACAGAATAACGGCCTGATTAATATATACAGTGAACCGGGCCAGGGCACGACAGTAAAGATATATTTGCCGGCAGCAGATACCAGTGAGCATAGACAGCCGGAACATCGGGTCAGACCGGCAGTTCAGGGAGGAGAAAAAATCCTTCTGGTGGATGATGATCAGATGGTACGGAATTTAGCCGTCAAAATGCTGGAACAGCTGGGATATGAGGTCATTGCAGCCTCTTCACCCCGCCGTGCCGTTGAACTGATCAATGATCACCGGGATGCGGCCCTGATGCTCACTGATGTGGTAATGCCTGATATGAACGGAAAAAACTGTATGAAACCTTGCAGAAAGAACTTCCCCATCTCAAGTGCCTCTACATGTCCGGATATACCTCAAATGTAATCGTGCATCGGGGAATCGTTGACGAGGGCATCGGATTTCTCCAGAAGCCCTTTTCAAAGGATGCTTTGTCGCAGAAGATACGGGAAGTGCTGGATTCTTAGGACAGGGTGAAATGAAGTATCCCGCGGCATCAGCTGCCAGCATTATTCTATGCCGTCTGTTTGTGTTTTTTCGGTTTCCGAAGAGTAAAGCATGCGGTATTTCAGGCCGGAAGCAGAAACTGCACCGAGGGCGCACATGATGCAGTAAAACAAAAACACGGGCATATATGCCTGGTCGGTGATCCCGTATGATTCAATGCCCCAATAGAGAATTATTCCTCCCAGGGCTGAACCGAAGAGTCTTCCGGAAAAGCGGATCATGCTGTACATACCTACTGCCGATCCGGACTGTTCTGCAGGCACACTGGCTGCCGCGTAGAGGTGCAGTGCTGCGATGCTCAGTCCAGCACCGAATCCATGGAGTGAAATAACCGCAAACAGTACAACTACAGATACAGAAGATGGAATCAGAAAAAACAGCAGCATCGCTGAAGCCTGCATGAGCAGTCCCAGAACGACAGGTGCAGGCTTTTTACAGCGGTCAATGATGGTGCCTCCAAGGCGCATGGTAGCCAGCATCGCTGCAGAATGTACTGCCAGCACCAATCCTGTAAGAGCAGGGGTGAATCCGTACAGATCTGTCACCAGCAAAGGAATAATAAACATCATGCCGCTTATGGCCATCATCCTGGTGCTAACCGCCAGGGAAGCGCAGCGCAGGTTCCTGTTTCTCAGTATTCCCAGATTGATATAGGGGTTTGCAGTTGAGCGCTGCCGACGTACAAACAGCAGAAGCAGGACCAGGACAGCGGCAAGAAGGCGATAATCTGTTAACGGGGCCCTTCCGGTAATTGGCCTGCTGGAAGTATAGAACACAATAGATACCACCAGGAGATTAAACAGGAATGCTCCGAACCAGTCAAATGTCTTGAGGACCTGCTTTGCAGAGTAATTAGATTGTGTTTTCTGAGCTGGAACGAATATCTGTAAGAGTACAATTGATATTATGCCGATACCTGCAATAATCCACATGATGGACTGCCATCTTAATGAGGTAATTATTACTCCCGCAATAAATGGACCGATAAGACCAGAAACAGGACCCATGGAGTTCCAGGATCCGAGGGTTTTTCCATGGTCTTCTGACTGCGATAGCTCGGGTATCATAGCGATTGCAAGAGGTATAATGCCGGCCCCTCCTGTTCCCTGAATAATCCGGGCTGTAATAACGACGGGAAATGAGCGGGCAGTCAGCATCAAAACACTGCCGATGGTGTAGCAGACCAAACCGGCAAACAGCAGCGGTTTTTTTCCAAATATCTCAGAGAGCTTTCCGTAAAGAGGGATACATGCGATGAATGGAAGATTATGTGCGATCAGAATCCATGAGGTATCATCGGCATTCAGGAGAAATTCAGCTCGTATTGAGGGTACTGCAACGGCAAACATGGCCCCGGCAAGATTTACCAGTAATCCGGCACTCATAAGAGGAATCAGCACGGTATTCAATGACCAAGAGTTCAAAGATGTTTTCAATGCACCGCTCCCTGGAAACATGAAAAAGATGAGTATCATAAAAAAAGCATGGCATCTGCAGACAGCATCTTGGTCTGAGTCCGAAAACCGTATTCATGATGCCGGAATGCAGGATCACCTTGCTGCGAACACAGTGGATAAATGGTGTTTATCTTGTTAACAGACAGGGAATACCATCGGTGACTCATACTCTTTCCAGTCCAATGATTATTTCATGTACTGTATGGTAACCTGTTTTTCAGAAATGTAAAAGATATATTAAAAGTTTTTCCAAAAAGCTGCATGAGGGCAATGTACTTTCAAGATCAGGTGCAGGCACTCGTAAAACTTCTGAAAACTGCAGTATTTTAAAAAGCAAAAAAAAGAAGAAGAGTAAAGAAAACAAAATCAACCTATCTATGCAGTGAATGCGGAAATAGACATAGGTATTTATTTTACTGCACCATATGTGATAGGCATATGTGCGAGTTTTGTTCT
>PWNW01000047.1 GCA_003557605.1 Spirochaetaceae bacterium | reverse complement strand
ACTAATAACGCATGTACACTTCTCATTAATTATAAAGTATGTCCCCCACTTCAGTTTGTCAAGGATTACCGATGGACCATATCATTTTGCCGGGACCATCTGATAGAGGGCTCCGTTTCGTGCATCGGTAATCAGCCATAGTGTCCCGTCCGGTGCTTCCCGGACGTCGCGAATTCTTCCTATCTCCCCTGAAAGGAGTATTTCCTGGGCAGTAACTTCATTTCCCGAAAGTTCAAGCCTTCGGAGATGGGTACGTACCAAAGATCCGATAAACAAGCTTCCCTGCCACTGAGAAAAGGCATCACCCGTATAAAATGTCATTCCTGAAGGGGCAACAGCTGGGGTCCAGTATGTTATCGGGTCAGTTACCCCAGGTGCTGAGGTGCCGATGCCGATGGATCCTCCTGAATACTCCTCCCCATGGGAGACCAGAGGCCACCCGTAATCAGCTCCAGGGACTAGAATATTCAGTTCGTCGCCTCCCCGAGGACCGTGTTCATGCTGCCAGACCGCCCCGGTTTCCGGATGAACGGCCATTCCCTGGGAATTTCTGTGTCCGTAGGAAAATATTTCATTAAGTGCATCCCCATGGCCGACAAAAGGATTGTCGTGGGGGACAGAGCCGTCATCATTGAGACGGATTGTTTTTCCAGCGGCATCAAGCAGGTCACGTGCACGTTGCCTCTCGCCTCTGTCCCCGATGGTGAGATATATCGTACCGTCGGGCGCAAAAACAATACGGGAACCGTAATGCACTCCATGTCTTGAGAACTTCGGCATACGGTAGAGAATTTCAATATCCTCCAGAGCTTCCCCATTAAAGACTCCCCGCATCAGGGCAGTTCCTGAACCAGTGCAGTCTGATTGTGAAAAGGTCATATAGACAAGCTGGTTTTCGTGAAACTCAGGATGCAGGGCGATATCAAGGAGTCCTCCCTGGGCTACTGCATGAATCTTTGGAAGCCCTGAAACTTCCCGGACCTGTGAACCTGCAATGTGCAGCAGTCTTCCTGGACGCTCGGTAACCAGCAGAGATCCGTCGGGAAGGAATGCTATTGCCCAAGGATGCTCCAACCCTTCAGCAGCTTTGATCAGTTCAAATTCATCTCCGCTGCCTCTGCTTCCTGCACCGGCAGGGAGGATAATGATCATCAGCATCATTGCCGCAGATAGTACTCGATACCGCATACAGCACCTCCATAAAGAAAACCTACGTATCATGACAAAATTAGTCAAGAATACTGCTCAATCATTTTTTATGTTTCTATTGACAGAAACCTCATAATCCTGTACCTTATGTTTCTACGTAAAGAAACATGAGGAGTGAATATGGCAAAATCAATAAGAATCCAGTTGGAACCCCAGGATCATCCGAAGCAGTGGTATAACCTGAACGCAGACCTGCCCAGTCCCCTGCTGCCCCCCCTTGGACCGGACGGCAGTCCGGTATCTCCCGATATGCTTGCACCGATATTTCCGATGAACCTCATCGAGCAGGAAGTCAGTGATAAAAGATGGATCGATATCCCAGAGGAGATCCGTGATATTCTTGCCACCTATCGGCCCTCTCCTCTGCACAGGGCCGTTGCTCTGGAGGAGTATCTTGGGACCCCTGCAAGGATCTACTATAAGAATGAAAGCGTTTCCCCTGCTGGAAGCCATAAACCAAATACCGCAGTCGCCCAGGCCTGGTACAATAAGCAGGCGGGAGTGAAGAGACTGGCAACCGAGACCGGTGCCGGACAATGGGGGAGTGCTCTTGCCTTCGCCTGCGCCCAGGTAGGACTTGAATGCAAGGTGTTCATGGTCCGAATCAGCTATGACCAGAAGCCCTTCCGGAAGATCATGATGCAGACCTGGGGCGCCGATTGCACAGCAAGTCCCAGTACCGAAACCCAGACCGGCAGGGATGTGCTGGAACGGTTTCCCGATACTCCCGGCAGTCTGGGTATTGCCATCAGTGAGGCGGTGGAGACCGCTGTAGGAGATCTTACCGGCAGCACAAAGTACTCCCTGGGCAGCGTGCTCAACCACGTCATGATGCACCAGACAATCATCGGACTGGAAACCAAGAAGCAGCTGGAAAAAGCAGGGGAGGGCAAACCCGATGTCATCATCGGCTGTGCAGGGGGAGGAAGCAACTTCGCCGGTCTGGCATTCCCCTTCGTCTATGATAAAATCCACGGAGCAGATATTGATATCATACCGGTTGAACCCGCATCCTGTCCCACCATGACAAAGGGCCCCTTCAGCTACGACCTCGGCGACTTTACCGGCATGACGCCCCTTCTCCCGATGCATACCCTGGGCCATACCTTTATGCCGCCGCCGATTCATGCAGGAGGTCTGCGGTATCATGGAATAGCTCCGCTGATTTCCCAGGCAATAGTAGAAGGCTTAATTTCTCCGCGGGCCATACATCAGCTGGAATGCTACAGCGCAGCGGTCACATTTGCCCGGACAGAGGGAATTATTATTGCACCGGAGACTAGCCACGCAGCAGCCGCTGCTGTGCAGGAAGCACTCAAGGCCAAGGAAGAGGGAAAGGAGAAGGTCATCGTTTTCAATCTGAGCGGTCATGGGCTCATGGATATGAAGGGATATGAAGCCTATTTCAGCGGGGCCCTGGAAGATCATGCACTCCCGCAGGATGAGCTTGAGGCCAACCTGGAGGCGATCAGCGGATATCCCAAACCCGAACAGAGACGCTCCGGCAGGTGGTAAAACAAAGCATACGTATACGGCGGCATCTGCCGCCGTTATTCTTGTCCATAGGTGAAAACCCTGAAAAACCAACTCCAAACCTATAGACAGGGTATAGTATGCTGAACTTGGAATCATTTCTTCGAAAAAACTTGAACTTCCATATTCACACAGGTGCAAGAATACCCGCAGCCTCAGTTAACAAGACAAGCGAAGGTATTGGCAAAGCAGGACCAATTTGGTACACTCGTAATATTCTTTCATAAATGCCTATATGTTAACAAGTAATTCATGAGGAGGACACTGTCCATGGAGCATAGAGTAACCATGACCAAAACGGGGCTTTCTGTCCCTGACACCCCGACAATTCCATTTATTGAAGGCGACGGCATCGGACCAGATATCTGGGCTGCGTCTGTCCGGGTCTTTGACGCCGCGGTTGAAAAGGCTTACGGCGGATCCCGGAAGATCATGTGGAAGGAAGTGCTTGCAGGAGAAAAGGCGTTCAAGCAAACTGGCCAATGGCTTCCCAAGGAGACTGAAGACGCTTTAAGAAGCTATCTGGTTGGAATTAAGGGACCGCTTACCACCCCCGTGGGCAAGGGGTTTCGGAGCCTGAACGTTACCATCAGGCAGCGGCTTGATCTGTATGTATGCCTCAGGCCGGTTAAGTACTATCCCGGAATTCCGTCTCCCGTCAAACGTCCTGAAGAAATCGATATGGTGGTCTTCCGTGAAAACACCGAAGATGTGTATGCAGGATTTGAGCTGAAGGAAGGGGATGACGCCACGAAACAGCTGCTGGACTACCTGAAGGAAACCTACGGATGGGATATCAGGAGGGACTCCGGAGTAGGCATCAAACCCATCAGCGAAACTGGTTCCAAGCGGCTTATCCGTTCAGCTATTGAATATGCGATTGAACATAAACGGCCTTCAGTTACCCTGGTCCATAAGGGAAATATCATGAAGTACACCGAAGGGGCCTTCAGGGAGTGGGGATATGAGCTTGCCAAGGAGGAGTTCGGCGACGCCACCGTCACCTGGGATGATATCGACGGTGAAATTCCTGAAGGGAAGGTGCTGATCAAGGACGTCATTGCAGACGCCTTTCTCCAGCAGATACTCACCAGACCTGCTGAATATGATGT
>PWNW01000281.1 GCA_003557605.1 Spirochaetaceae bacterium | reverse complement strand
CTACAACCGCCATGGTCTCCAGGGAAAGAAATGTTCTGGAAATATATTCCCGTCCCCGTCTCAGAATATCTCTCAGGGCGATAACAGACACCAGAGATGAATCCTTGAGCATGGCAATAAACTCATTTCCGATGGCAGGCAGGATGATTTTTATCGTCTGGGGGAGGATGATCATTCGCATAGCCTGGGCACGGGACATGCCGAGGGCAAGGGAAGCTTCCATCTGTCCTCTTGGTATTGCCTGAATCCCCGCACGGAATATTTCTCCCATATAGGCGCCGTAGCAGATGGACAGTGCAATGATGGCCGCAATGGATCCCTCGATCCTGAAGAACCTTCCAAGGGCATAGTAGATGAATATCAGCTGTACGAGCAGCGGAATTCCCCTGATCAGCTCAACATAGACCCCGGCAATCAGGTTGAACACCCGCTTCTGGGAAATCTGTCCCAGACCGCAGAAGAGGCCCAGCACCAGAGATCCGAGAATGGCGAATACAGTAACCTGAAAGGTCACCGGTATTCCCATTGCAGTGATGCGCAGGATGTCACGGTAGGGGGTAGGGGACATGAGGGGCAGCAGGATAATCAGCGCCAAGGCAAGACCGAAGGTGATCCGCCATGAGTTGAATATCAGGCGGTTGTTCTTGCTGGGGATCAGCACCCCGTCGGTCACAGCAAACTGCGGACGGGGTGCGTCATCCTGTCGTTTCTTTTCATTTTTCACGGGCGTATCTTTTTTTACCGAAGCCATTTTCTCTCTAATTCTTCAATAACTCCCGATTCGCGAAGCTTCCTCAGTCCGGAATTCAGTTTATTCAGCAGTTCAGTATTTCCCTTGTTTACCGCGATTCCAAGATATTCTTCAGTAAAGGGCTCTCCGGCAATCTTCAGACGTCCCTGGTAGTTCGGGTTGTTCATGACGTAGTCTGCTGCGATTGGAGAATCGGCAACGACACCGTCGACGTTTCTGTTCATCAGGTCCTCAACGGCGAATCCGATCTCATCATAGGCCATTCTGATGACCCCGGGGTAGTCATCTAGGACAAAGTCGCCGGTGGTTCCGTTCTGGACGCCCACTCTCCGGCCGACTAAATCATCAAGGACCGATACATCGGCCATATCAGCACGGACGATGAGCACCTGACCGGCATTAGTATAGGGATCGGTGAAGTCCATGATTTTTTTTCTCTCTTCGGTGATGGTCACAGATGAGATGATGCCGTCATAGGCCCTGTTTGCCAGACCGGCAAAAATACCGTCCCAGGCGGTGTTTCTCAGCTGAATGGTGATCCCCTCTGCTTCAGCAATCGCATTGATCAGATCAACATCAAATCCGACAATTTCACCGGAGTCATCAACAAATTCCATCGGCGGCCATGTGGCATCCGTGGCAAAAACATAGGTGTCGGGCTCCCGTGCTCCCTGACCAAATACCATAGCGGCACCAACCATGATAACCGCAAAGACAAGGAAAATCTTTTTCATTCCTCATACTCCTTACCATGAGATAGTCTGTATAAATATACAGTTTATTGGTAATAATTATACGGATTCAGTTAACTCAAGTCAAGCAAAGAGAACTTCAAGGAACAGGGAATAATCTAGAAGTAGGCAGTAACTGAAGCACCGGCAGCAGCTCCTACCATGATTCCTGCCAGCACCTGGGGATAGGTGTGACCAAGGAGGGTCTTCAGATCATTATGCTTGAACCCATGCTCAAAAATTTCATTGATCAGCTGGGTCATCTCATTGAGGACCTCTGCATGTTTGCCCGCAGCCTGGCGGATGCCGACTGCATCATAAATGACTACAATGGAGAAGACCAGGGAGACAGCAAAAAACGTGCTGTAGACGCCTTGGATCATACCGATGCTGGTGGTCAGGGCGGTAACCGTTGATGTATGTGATGAGGGCATTCCTCCGGTGCTCAATGCCATATGGAGGTCCAGCTTTTTCTCCATGACCAGGATGAACAGGATTTTCAGTATCTGGGCAGCCAGAAATCCGATAAATGCGGCTGCCAGCGGGGTGTTTCTCAGCAGAACTTCCATAGCAAGAAGAGTATATCCTATTGCATGCGGTATTGTAAATCGCTATAAAGGGATACATGGACCGTACCGACAGGACGCTGCTGGGACTGCTGTATCTGGTTTCATGCATCGGACAGACCTCAATCATTATTCTCAACCTCGCTCTGGTGTTTTTTGCAAGGAATACCCTGAATCTTGATCCGGGGTACATCGGGTTCTTTGCAGCTGCCGCAAACGTCACCTACTGCTTCGGTCTGATCGTTCTCAGCCGGTTCAGCGCTTCGCTTAAGCCGCGGCATGCGTCCCTGATAGCCTCTTCTGCAATGGCCCTAATTCCTGTCTGCATTGTGCTGTTTTCAGATATTCTTTCAGCTTTTATTCTCTACGGGCTCTACGGACTGCTTATGTCCCTCTTCTGGCCGCCTATTATGGGCTGGATTTCCCGGGGCAGGGAGAAGAAGGAACTGGGAAAACGCATGGGAGAGTTCAATGTCTCCTGGAGCATTGGAGTGCTCGCCGGGCCCTATCTTGGAGGAATCCTCTCAGAATTCAGCCCGTCCCATGGGATTCTTGCCGCAGCCGGCGCTGCAGCGGCTGTAACCCTGCTGATGTTTTTCTCCTCCCGGGTTCTCCCTGAAATCACCAATGTTCAGTCCCGGAAGGTCCTGAGCACCATGTCAAGTGAGCAGGACAGCAGCACGCCCCTGAGATTCCTAACTTGGACAGGTCTGTTCACCGGGTATGCCATATTCGGCATCACCATGAATATATTTCCCCTTTTTGCCCAGGATGTGCTGCTCTATAGTGAAAGCCGCATCGGCATGCTGCTGCTCTTCAGGGGGGTGACGGCAACACTGTGCTTTTATCTTCTGGGAAAAACCCACTACTGGCACCACAACACACCGGTGATACTGTTATTTCAGGCTGCTGCGGTGGTACTCTGTCTTTTCGCCGCCGCAGCTGAGTCCCTCATCATGATTGCCCTATTCATGCTTCTCTTCGGGATCTGCTTTGCCCACCTCTACAGTTTCTCCATATTCCACGGGGCCTCCGGAAGCATCAACCGGGAGCAGCGCATGGCTGTCCATGAAACAGTGCTTACCATTGGGATTTTCACCGGCTCTGCCGCAGGAGGCATGCTTTACGGGTTCTACGGATTCAGCACCGCCATGACAGCAGCCGCCGTTGCAGGCGCTGCCGGACTGCTGGTGCAGCTGGCCCTGCTTCTGACGGTCTGCCGTTGCAGATCTTCAGAAAAATCACTATAGTTGCAGAAAAACCTTGGAGATTTGCATGGGAAAACATATTACTGAAAAAATACTTGCCTCACACCTAGAGGAAGGAACCCTTGCCGCCGGCAGTGAGATAGCGGTAACCATAGACCAGACCCTTACCCAGGATGCTACAGGCACCATGGCGTTCCTGCAGTTTGAGGCCATGGGGCTGGACAGGACCCGAAATGAACTGGCGGTAAGCTACATTGATCACAACACAGTGCAGGTGGGATTTGAAAATGCCGACGACCATGATTATCTGCGGACCGTGGCAGCCCGGTACGGTGCAGTATACTCACGTCCGGGAAACGGAATATGTCATCAGCTTCATCTTGAACGGTTCGGCATACCTGGGAAAACCCTTCTCGGCTCTGATTCACATACCCCTACCGGAGGAGGCATCGGCATGTTCGCCATGGGAGCCGGGGGGATAGATGTTGCCGCCGCCATGGGCGGCGGTCCCTTCTATATGACCTGCCCCAGGGTGGTGCTCATTCGGCTGACGGGATCTCTTCGTCCTTGGGTGACGGCAAAGGACGTCATTTTGAAGGTGCTCAGCATATTCG
>PWNW01000112.1 GCA_003557605.1 Spirochaetaceae bacterium | reverse complement strand
GGATATTCAGTCAGGTGCAGTTCATAGGAAATTCCATGGTCTGAAAAAAATGCTTCAATGACGGGCACCTGCTTTTCAGCGGCACCCTTCCCTGCCGCAGGGTTTATAATCACGCAGAACTGCTTCACCGGTTTCTCTCCTCCTGATACTGATACATCCTACCATGATTTCAGCATCACGAAGAATTTTTTCTTCTGCGAAAAACCGAACCTAGACTATCCGCATCGATCAGGAGAGGGCCCTCAGTGAATCCCGATTGTCAGCAATTTTGTTTACCGCTTCAGCTATCTGCTCTATGTCCTCTTCACTGCCGAGAAGCACTTTATGATGAAACGTCACAGCACGGGAAGCATAGAGCTCCTGCGAAACAGGAAGGGTAAACCGGGACGGGTCAATCGCCTTCCTATGTTCCGGTGATATCTGGTACCGCCGTTTTGTCAGCGGACGATAGAGGGTGCAGTCATTCAGCGGCTGATAGCAGGAGTCCACCTCAATGCCCAGTTCCGCACCAAGAGCCCGCCGGAAAACCTCTGCGGGAAGACCAAAATCCTTTTCATCATAGCTGAAGGTATAGTTAAAATAGGCTTTTTTCGTTTCCCGCTCATCAAAGGGCATGGGACGTATCCCTGGGCAGATGCTCAGCAGTGAATCAAGGTACCGGGCACGCCTCAGGCGAAGCTCATTCTGTTCATCAGCACGCTTGAGCTGCTCAATCAGCACCGCCGCCTGAAACTCAGTGATCCGATAGTTTCCCGACTGAATAAAGTCTCCCTCCAGCCCGTACTGACCGCCGCTTGCATCTGCAATCATGTTGCTGCTGCGCCTGCCGCAGTTACGCAGCGCCTCCAGCCGTTCCCAGAGATCCTGCTGATTCGTCAATAGAATACCGCCCTCACCACAGGTGACCACCTTGGAAAGCTGGAGGCTGAAGCTCCCGATGTCCCCAATGGAACCAAGATGTTTCCCTCTCCACTGCGCACCGAACTTATGAGCGGCGTCCTCAATTACGGCGATATGATGCTTCCGGGCAATACTGCATATGGCATCCATATCTGCAGTGCATCCGTAGAGATGCACCGGGATGACTGCCCGGGTCCGCTGGGTCACAGCCTCTTCAAAGCATGACGGGTCAATACACCATGTGTCAGGATCTACATCCACCAGCACCGGGACAGCATTTACGTCAAGCACAGCAGCTGCTGTTGCCTGCCAGGTGAGCGCGGGAACAATCACCTCATCTCCGTACCCCACATCAAGGGCTTCAAGAGCCAGCTGCAGGGTGAGGGTTCCGTTAGCAGCAAGCAGGGGCATGCCGGAGGAAAAGTATTCCCTCAGCCATGAAAGACACTCCTGCTCCATCGGGCCGTTATAGGACCAGATGCCGCTCTCCAAAGCTCTGACAAGTCTCTCCTTCTCCTCTTCTCCCCATACCGGCCAGGACGGCCACGGTCGGCTCTGTACATCACGAAGGGGCTTTCCGCCCAGCAGTGCGAGCATATCTCTTCTTCCTCCTGTCTGTTACTGCCCAAGGAGATGCTTTTTGGTCATGCGAAGTGATTCTTCGCTGTCTCCTGATGGCCAGTATTCCAGTCCAAAACTTCCTGTATACCCCATTGCCTCAATCTCATTCAGGATAAACGGATAGTTCAGTTCGTTGTCAATCGGCTCCTTTCTTCCTGGAACTCCGGCAATATGAAAATGCCCGATGTACTTGATATGCTCCCGCACAAAATCAAGGATATTGCCATGCATGATCTGATTATGGTAAATGTCGAAGAGCATGAGGACATGATCATTATTCACCGCCTTGAGGACCGAAGCTGCAAGCTCCGGATCATCAAGAAAATACTGAGGATGGTCCACTCTGCTGTTAAAGGGTTCCAGAATTATCTTCATCCCCCTGCTTCTGCATATCTCCCCGATCTCTCTCAGAGCCTCAGTCATAGCATCAACAGCTTCATCCTTGGGAAGTCCATCAATGCAGTTGCCGCTCCCGCTGATGAAGGATGTGCAGCCAATTTTCTCCGCCAGGGATATCATAAAATCCAGCTGATCAAGTATCAGCTGCTTGTCTTTGCGGTCAATCAGCGCGGCAATAATACCCCCGTCGGGATGATTAAGCACAAAGTCGTTGGTCTTCAGGCCATACCGATCATTGATTTCTGCAATCTTATCAAAATCCTTCATCTCGTCAACCAGGGAATCGCCGGTGAACGTTTTATCATGAAACCAGAACTCATAAGATGTAAAGCCAATTTCATGAATACGCCTGCATTTTTCCTCAAATGAAGCTCCCGGAAAAAACGGTTCTATACACACTCCTAGGTCTATCATATTCATATCCTCCTACAGCAGCGCTGAAGCCACTTTCTGTATTGCTGCAGCTGTCATGTCACAGTCTTCCTCTGTCATTTGGGGTGCAATATCAAGGTGCACTACCCGGGAGAGGTACTCAAGGGTATTCGGGTTCATATCAGCAGAATAGGTGACCTCCTCACCTGTATGGTAGGGACATGTCCAGGGACATCCTTCCGGTGTAGGGGTCTTCTTTTCAAGAACATGTTTCCAATGAGCATAGATATGCCAGTCCGGAAGTCCGGAATTATAGACCCCAGCGGCAGGAACGCCTTCAGCCTGCAGCGCCTCAGCAAACAGCGATACTTGGTCCTTCTTCTCCAGATAAAACATCAGACAGATACCCGTATCTCCCTCCGGATCATTCACCGGCCGAAGCTTGATGCCAGGAACGTTTTCTATCTGTCCGGCAATTCGCCTCTGGTTCTTTCTCATGTTCTCAAGCAGCATGTCAAGTTTGTGGAGCTGGGCGAGCATCACTGCTCCGGTAAGTTCACTCATCCGGTAGTTGGTGCCGCAGAACAGCTCTCCCTCATAGCGCTGCTCAGCAAACCGGTTCGGCCTCCAGCATGCGGCAGTATCATGATAACTCATACAGCGGTCATACAGCCGGTCATCATCAGTGACTACCATACCCCCCTCACCAGCAGTGATGATTTTATGGTACTGAAACGAATAACAGCCGCAGTCCCCGAAGGTGCCCAGGCTCTTGCCCTTATAGGTGCCCCCCACTGCCTGGGCTGCATCCTCAATGACGATCAGGTTATGCTTCTTTGCTATCCTCATCACCGCATCCATATTGCAGCTCACCCCGCGCATATGGACCACAACTACCGCACGGGTGCTGGGGGTAATTTTTCTCTCCATATCTTCGGGATCCATAGTCAAGGTCTCATCAACTTCAACAATTACCGGAATAGCCTTCGCTGCAACGATAGCAGCACAGGAAGCAAAAAAGGTATACCCCGTCACAAGGACCTCATCGCCGGGGCCAACCGCACATGCTACAAGTGAGGTAATCAGCGCTCCGGTACAGCTTGTAACCGCAAGAGCATGGGCAGAACCAAACCGCTGAGCAAATTCCTCCTCCAGTTTTGCCACCTTTGACTGGACATTTGCGGGCCCGTAATACCGGAACAGATATTTGTTGTCCAGCACCTCAAGCACCTGAGCCCGTTCCTCATCCCCTATCTCAAGTCCTCCCGGGTACATAGGAAGTGCGGGTGTAGGTTTCGCCTTTGGACCGCCATACAAAGCTAATTTTTCGTTCATACCATGATCTCCTTTTCCGGCTTACAGACCGGTGTATCCTTTAACCTGTATTATTTAATTTTGATGTTTATATCATATCATAGGGTGTGTTACTGTCAATATAAATATATATTTAATTTATCGGTTGATATTTTACTTTATTTCTCCTTTCATTTAATATATATTTTATTTATATTCGCAATTTGAAGCCTAGCTGTCATCCGCTTACGTCGGTGTACCGGTAATCAGGTGATATCCCCAGCAG
>PWNW01000274.1 GCA_003557605.1 Spirochaetaceae bacterium | reverse complement strand
GATGATCCCGGTATCCGGATCATCCCCTGGGGGCGACAGCACAAGCAGGTTCCCCTCCTCAGTCAGTGCGGAGGCAACCTCCTCGGGAAGCTCCAGGGCTCCATAGGCCCCGCAGGACCCTTCATCACAACCGCAAACAGCAGAGAAAGCTTCATACCCCCTCCTGATAGGAATATCAAGAAAGGGGGAGGCATTGGTCAATGCCATGCCCCCCTCAAGAAGTCAGGTTTTTCAACTGCCCCTGAAAAGGAGTTCATTACTGTGCATATGCCGCTTTATGCTGAGCAAATACTTTTAGAAAAGGAGGTTTTTATGAAAAATCTACATGTTTTAATTTTTCTGCTGTGCATACTGGTAATCACGGCATGCACCAAAGACGGAAGCGAAGCTTCCACAGGACATCTTCATATCTCCATCAATCTGGAGGATGCGCAGTCCCGGACGCTCACAGGCTCCCAGGAACTGCGCATCACCACCTATGAAATCATAGGAGAGGGACCCGAGGATGCATCATTCCACCTGGACAGCATTTCCAGCACAGAGGTTGTGATTGAAGAGCTCCCAGTTGGTGACTGGGAAATGATGGTCCTCGGGTTTGATGACCAAGGAAATCTGTCTGCCGAGGATGCGGACACCCTGACCATCGAACCGGGGACCACATCCCAGTGGAATGCAATGCTGCTTCCCCTCATCGGCCCCGGTGATATCATGCTCACCGTACAGTGGCCCGAAGAACTTGATGCAGAGCCCGAGGGAAAACTCATCTGCCCCACCACAGACGATGAATACCCCCTCACCTATGACGGCACATCCCTCTTTGCAAGTGACATCCCCTCGGGCTACTACACCCTCCAAGTCTCCCTGGAAGGACCTGATGCAAGAATATGGGGCAATGCCTACAGCGTCCGCATCCTGGCAAACCGCACCACTGAACTTACCCTGAACGTCTCTGAGGAGTCCATGGACCTCACAGGACTCGTGGAAATGCAGATCGCATCACGGCTGTTCAACCCTCTGGAGTTTACGCTCCAGGGGGTGCAGCAGACCTTCTCCACCCAGGGCCTGCCCATGGAACTTACCATTGACATTCCCCTCAAGGATGATGATGTGACCCATACCTCAAAACTCTACATGAACGGAGAGCTCACCATTGAGGGAGATACCGACAGAATCATGCTCTTCATCCCTGAACCGGGGCTCTACATGGTATCAGTGCTGGTATTTGCACAAAATGACGAAGGTACGGTCCTTCGTGCCGGTCACAGCACCTTTGCGGTCACTGCGGAGTAACCCTATGGAAATCACACCCAAAATGATTAAGATGCACATCGGCAATAAATTCAGAATTGCCAGGAACCGTCTTGAATTAACCCAGGAGCAAGTGGCAGAACGGGCAGGAAGAAGCGCAAAGCAGCTGAGCGCCATCGAATCGGGAAGGAAATTCACCACCCCCGAAACTATACTGGAGCTCTCCAAAGCCATGGAAATAACCCCAGGACAGCTGCTGGATGAAATTGATCCTGATGCACACAGGCCGAAGTACACCTACTTCATCATCCAGGCTGAAGACACCCCTGAGCTCCATACGCTTATTGATGAATGCATAAAGAACATCGAGAAACTGCAGGGTACATAACGTATGCTGAACTCCCCCTTCTTTTCATCAGAAAAGAAGGGGGAGGAAGGCTACTCCTGATAATCCGATATGTACCCCGGATACTTCCTGGTATCGTAGAGAATCTCTATCCGTGCAGTGTCACGGAGAAAATTGATCGAACCAATCTGAAAGTCCATCACCTCAATGCCGATTCGCTTCTCAAGGTCAGCCTTCAGTTCTTCCCGTCTCTCGGGCCTGATGAGGTCAATATTTTCATACCGAATCGTAATAGTCCCCGGCATGATCCTGAACCAGACAAGCTCCACCGCACCTGCGATGATCACCACAGCCCCGTTGACCGCTAATAGATTCAAGGCATCATAGCCCATAACAATCATCGAGTTAATGAGACTGATGGTGATGGAAAGAATCAGATAGGTCATCTCCCTGATCTGCACCGTATGGGTCCGGTACCGGAGAATGCCGAATACCGCAAAAAGCCCCAGAGCAATACCCAGCTCCAGGTTAATATTTGAGAGCATGTAGCAGAGCACAAACACCGTGACCCCAATGATCACGAAGGTGAAGACATACTCCTTACGTTTTGTTGAGCTGAAGTAGAACCCCCAGGAAATGATGACCAGGGTGATCAGGTTGAGAAACAGCCGGAAGATAAGATCAGTAATAAACAGGTCCATAGGCAATCCTTTCTGCTTTACGTTGAGTTTCCTTAAAGGCGTTGTACTTAATATCATGATGAAGCTCGGCAGAGCCGAGGCAGTATTTGCTGTACCCGTCGGGGTAGATGCGGTGCTGCTTGAGAAGCTTTGCAAACTCTAAAGAGGGTCTCCTTCCATGGTGCTTGATCTCTGCGATCACCAGATCATTACTATGTTTCTCCCGGTCCCCCAGGAATGCTGAAAGCAGTGAATCAATGGTAATGCGCTCCTGCCTGCTGCGGTGCACCAAAGTGATGCGGTAGTACCGGTTCCTGAACACCGGCTGAAGCTCACGCAGGCAGTAGGGAGAATGTCTTTCAATAAACTCCCCCATTTTCTCCCTCACTGTATGATCAGCAAGGCATTGTGAAATATTCTCCATCCCCTCAAGCTTCAGCCGGTACTTCGCAGTCTTCCCTTTGTACTTCTCCTTCACTTCAAGGTAGACCAGGTCAAATCCCGCATATTCCCGCAGCTGTATTTTATACCGCAGGGTTTTACCGTTATGATGGTCCAGGTACATGGAACGCCGGGGAGTATCAAGGTAGAGGTTTTTATAGAGAAAGACCCTGGTGCTCCCCGCAGAGGTAACCAGGTAGTGAGAAGAGCATCTCTCCAGCATGGCATGAAGCTGCCGGAAGGACATAAGATACTTCGTATCATACCGGTCCAGAAGCCCCACTGCACTGGTCTCCTCCAAGGGTATCTCTGAGATAGCATGAGTCTGTGATACAAGTGCTCCAAGACGCTTATTCATAACCTCTCCATACCAGCCGACTGAAGAATTATATAGAGAGTATGACATTAATTTACCGTCAAACACTGCCATTTACACAAGTTCCTACAAGGATTTCTCTTTTTCCTACAAGCATCTTTTATCGCCAAATGATACTTTTAGATATCTATATCTTTCAATGAAAAGTATTTGCTCGTAGGACTGTTATGAAATATGCATACATACTATTGATTATTCTTCTATCAGGATGCCACCTCTTTGACACATCACCAAAGCACCATCTAGTCTACCACTGCATGCAGAGCAGTGCAGACTCACAACTCAATGCAGAAAAGCTCCTCTTCAGTGAAAACGATCCGGTTACCATAGCCCGCAGCACCGGAAACAAAGAAGGCCATATCTTCACAGGCTGGAACACCCAGCTTGACGGCTCAGGCACATCCTATCAACCAGGAGAAGTCATCTCCATGCCCCCCCATGACCTGATCCTATACTCACAATGGAATCTCACCATAACATTCAACTCCAACGGAGGCTCTCCCCTCCCACCCAAAACCGTCACCTACGGCTCCCCCTACGGTGAACTCCCCGTACCAACTAAACCCCAGAAAATCTTTGCCGGATGGCAAACCCCAAATAACATCGTAATAACAGACCAATGCCCGGCACTCCATACAACCCTCACAGCCCAATGGAGGGATCCAATAATCTCCTTCACCACTGAAGGAGAAACAGAAGGCTCCCTCCCCCCCAAAGCATCACACCCCGCAGGAACAGAGATCACCATACCTGGTCAGGGGGATCTGGTAAGGAGGGGGTTTG
>PWNW01000171.1 GCA_003557605.1 Spirochaetaceae bacterium | reverse complement strand
GGAGTCAAGATTATTCTGTTTTATCTGCTCACTTCAGCATTTGCAGTGCTTATCGGTCTTCTTTCAGGAAACATCTTCCGGCCAGGAAGGGGACTTGACCTGGCGAGTGTTGCCGATGCAGGAGGACGGGAACTGGCTGCACCAAGTCTGATAGACACGCTGCTGAACATTGTTCCCAGGAATGTGGTCGGAGCAATCGCTGCAGGAAATGTGCTTCCGGTGATTTTCTTCGCTATCCTCTTCGGAATCTGTATTTCCTATCTGAAGATCAGCAAGGAAAAACGGATCAAAGATGCAGCAGAGGTCCTGTTCAAGGTTTTCGATGCCACCGCTGAGATCATGTACATTATCGTACGCGGAATCATGCAGTATGCTCCCATCGGTGTGTTTGCACTGATTGCAGTCGTCTTTGGACGGCAGGGTGCACGGGCTGTCGGACCCCTTGGAGTCGTCACCCTTGCATCATTTCTCGGATACATCGTGCATGTGGTAGTTATTTACGGCGGTCTTCTCACCCTGAATAAGCTGAGATCCGGATACTTCTTCAAGAGCGCCAGAGCCCCGATGATCACTGCCTTTGTCACCAGAAGCTCAGGAGGAACCCTGCCAATCACCATGAAGACGGCTGAAGAGGAACTTGGAGTTCATAAGAATATCTACTCCTTCACACTCCCCCTCGGTGCCACCATCAACATGGACGGTACTGCCATTTACCAGGGAGTCTGTGCAATCTTCATCGGATTTGCCATCGGCATGCCGCTGTCCCTCGTACAGCAGCTCACCGTTATTCTGACTGCAGTTCTTGCATCCATAGGAACCGCAGGAGTGCCGGGAGCCGGAGCCATCATGCTGCTTATGGTGCTGAATTCTGTTGGACTGCCGGTTGAGCCGGGCAGCGCAGTTGCCGCAGCATACGCCATGATCCTCGGTATTGATGCAATCCTGGACATGGGCCGTACCTGTGTTAACGTCACGGGCGACATGGTCGGAACCACCTTGGTTGCAAAGAGCGAAAAGGAGCTGGACCTCGCCAAGTGGGGCTGAGGCTGGGATTCTTAGAATTGTAACATGTAAAAAAGGGAGGAACAGGGCTGTACTGCACAGCCCTGTTTTTTTCTTGCCCCTGCAGCTTTCTGACCTATATATTAGAAACATACTAATAAAAAAGTGAGGAGAAAGCATATGGCAAAAATTGAACAAACAACTATGAAAGGAAATCCGGTAAACCTTGCAGGGCCTGTACCAGAAGCAGGTGATGCAGCTCCCGATGTTACCGTTGTCGATACAGGTCTTGCCCCAGTGCGTTTACAGGACTACCAGGGCAAATATATTCTCATCAGCGTTGTTCCGTCCCTTGATACCGGAGTGTGCGACGCGCAGACTAGGAGATTCAATGAAGAGGCTGCGAAGATCTCCGACGAAGCGGTGGTGCTTACGGTAAGCATGGACCTTCCCTTTGCCCAGGCACGTTGGTGCGGAGCGGCAGGAGTAGACAGAGTCATCACCCTTTCAGACCATCGTGATGCTGAATTCGGAGAGGCCTTTGGTGTGCTGATCAAGGAACTGAGACTTCTCAACAGAAGTATTTTTGTTCTTGATAGGGACCTTACGGTCACCTACCGAGAAGTGGTTCAGGAGAATACCAGCCATCCCGATTACGAAGCTGCACTGGAAGCTCTTCGAAGCCTTCTGCAGTAAAGGAAACAGACCATGCAGAATGTAGCAGTTATTGGAGCAAGTGCAAATCCTGAAAGATACTCGTACCGCGCAGTAGAGGCCCTGAAGAAAAACGGTCATGCACCCTATCCGGTGTCCCGCAATGACAAAGAGATCCTGGGACTTCAGACCTGGAGCGCAATATCAGAGATACCGGACCCAATAGATACCGTAACCATCTATGTAGGCCTGCGGTCCTGGAGACCATCATTGACGACATCATCACCGCATCCCCTAAACGGGTAATCATGAATCCGGGAACCGAGGATGATGAGTTGAAGCAGACATTCGAGCAGGCGGGAATTGCAGTAGTGCAGGCCTGCACACTGGTGATGCTTTCTACCGGGCAGTTTTAAGGGCGCCGTTTATAGGTTCTTCTGAATCCCCGATATTTTCCGAGGTACTGTACGAATCTGAGAACAGGTGAGTACAGTACCCCTGATATCTTCCTTTGGTTTACGGCCATTCTCCAGTCCTCTGCAACCTGCCTTCTCCAGGGTTTCAGGAAGTAGGACCGCCGGGTTTTCTCTTTCGGGTCCCAGGAGAACACCTGTGCTTCCACTTTTCCTTCGTCAAAGGTCTTTTTATACCAGTACCGCAGGGTATACGGCTCGATAAAGAGTATCCGTGAATACTTGGAATAGACTACCTTTACCCCGCGTCTCCGGGCATTCCAGGTCCATACAAAGGGAGCCCATTTCCCAAGATTTTCCGGAAACCGATCCTCCTCCCATACCGATCTTCTGAATACCATGGATTCAATGCTGAATGCATGCCGGTTGTTCGCAATCAGCAGCTTTCCATGCTCTCCGAAGGAAGCAGTAAGATCATTCATGATCAGCGGTCCTGCATCTGAACGGGGAAGCTTCCTGCTGAAAGCGGCGCCAGCCTGTTCCTTTCTGCAGGGTTCAATCAGTTTGACAAGCCAATGAACATCCACTGGAGTGCAGTCGGCATCAAGAAATACAATCAGCTCTTCCTCGACCATTTCCATGCAGCGGTTCAAAAACTGCCATGCGTCATAGGTCAGCTGGGAAATGGTATAGATGTGTTCAACATAGGGATCAAGAATTGCTCGAGTCTCGGGGGAGGGCTCGCAGGCAAAGGCATACACCTTGGTGGGAACTGACTGGTTGCTGATCATATCCAGGGTATCCTGAAGATACCGGCAGCTGTTGTGCACCCGAAGCATAATCGGAACATCCGCATGAAGGCTTTCCATATCATCGGATTGTACCCCAGACTGATGCTTTTGCAAAGCACCTTCTCAGACCTGGGGAAGTTCCTCCCATCGGGTCGTATACCTCGGTGAGAGAAGGTTCTGCCGCATTGCCCATTGATGAGTTCCCCCGGAGCCGAGGGTGTGGATGCTTCTTCGCCCATACCGGCCGTGGATATCAGAGACAGCCTGCTCCACCGCAGCCTTGCGGGGGTCCTCCCTGCAGAACAGATTCAGCTGGCGGCTCTCGGGAAGATCAATCCCTGTCAGATACACCCCTGCTTTCGCATATGCAAAGCCCTCCCGATATATTCGGTCAAGCCCCCTCTGTGCGGCGGCAATAATATCAGGAGGATACCTGGAAGGAGGATCCAGCCGTATTGTCATGCTGTTCACGTACTGCTTCTGCTCCTTGAACCGGTGCGTCCGGATGTGCACCGTAACAAACCCTGCAGAAGAACCCTGAGCAGACAGCTTCGCCGCTGTTTTCTCGGCGTAGAACGCAATAACCTGCCGCATATCTTCCAGGCGGGTTATTTCACTGCTGAATCCCTGTGAGGAAAGGATCCCCTTTTTCGGGGAGCAGGGCACCTCATCGGCTACCGACGGCTTCCCCTGAAGCTCCCAGAGCGTGCGGAGGGTAACAATGGTGAGATGCTTTTTAATCCAGTACTCGGAGGCACCCCTCAGATCCCAGGCCGTCCGTATTCCTCTGCGCAGCAGGAACCTCCCCTTCCTCGGTCCGATGCCCCACACATCGGCAACAGGAATTGACTGGAGAGCCTCCTGCTCCATCTCCGGGTGCAGCACAAAGCATCCGGACAGCTTAGCATACCGGTTGGCAATTTTTGCCAGCGTCTTTGTCCGGCCGACCCCGATGGATACGGGAATTCCTACACATCTGTCCACTTCCTTCTTTGCCTGCTGGACAGCAGCACCGGCTTCAGCCCCTGCATCCGGCAGATGGACAAAGGCCTCATCAATGGAATATACCTCAACACACGGAAACAGCTCCTCCAGCAGGTCCATGACCCTGTTCGATATGCTTTGATACAGTGCATAGTTTGAGGAGAACACCGCTGCATCGTAGAGCTGCAGGTCGGAGCGCACCTGGAAATAGGGAACTCCCCTCCTGATGCCCAGGGCCTTTGCTTCAGGGCTCATGGCAACAATGCACCCGTCGTTATTGGAAAGCACCACCACAGGCCTGCGGTACAAATCCGGCCGGAAAAGTTTTTCACAGGAAGCATAGAAGCTGTTGCAGTCAACCAGCCCTATCACACGGAACCTCTGCGCATGGTGCGCACCACCCCGGTGACGACCCCGAAGATCAGGAAATCGCGGTCTTCCCCGACGTTGATATCCTTGTAGTCAGGGTTTTCCGCCCGAAGCACCGCAGTTCGGAGCGTCCGTACCAGGCGCTTCACGGTAAACTCCCCGTCCAGGGAGGCAACGACAATATCCCCGTCAGCGGGATGCACCGACCGGTCCACAACCAGGATGTCTCCGGGAAGGATTCCTGCTCCCTTCATGGAATCACCGGAGACCCTGAGACAGTACGTAGCTGCTCTGCGCTTTACCAGCAGTTCGTTAAAATCCAGTTCCTTCTCCTCATATTCTGAGGCCGGAGAGGGAAATCCTGCGGCAATATGCTCGGTAAACAGAGGAACCTTGAGATCAGTATTATTACTGCACAAATGAATAGAATACATGCGTATAGTGTATCATGATGAAATCAGTTCATCAACTGAGGGAATACCATATTTCCACTGCTTCTGAAGCAGGGAAGGATCTCCCTCCTGTTTTCTGGAATAAATCATCGGACCAACAGGATGGGCAGTAAACTCATCCATGGATGCTGAAGCTGCTATGGATTCCACATGGCCTTTCTCCAGGCAGACATCAAGCCACTGCTGGTACTGTTCCCGGGGTATGATGACCGGCATTCTCAGTTTCTCATTGTGGATGCGCTCAAGAAGATCTCTAGCAGGGACGGTCAGCACGGAGAAGGAGGCATACTGCCTCCCAGTTGCAGGATCCTTCCATCGATCATAGAGTCCTCCAAGAGCAAAGGGCCTGCGGTCTCTGCGGTAGATAAAAAATGGATAGCTTTTTCCCCCGTACCGGTGGGGTTCAAAGAATCCGTCAACCACAGCAAGACACCGTCGAGGACCAATGGAAGAGCGGAAGGACGGGAGTTTCCATGCGGTCTCAAGCCTTGCATTGAGGGTCATATTGCGAATCTTTGCCGCCTCTTCTCGGGTTTTTACCCAAAAAGGGATCAGCCCCCAGTTTGCCCTGCGGACTGTCCGGGGGTCCTCCGAAGGAATAATCGGCCATAGAGGATGGGAAAACCCTGAAACACCGTATGCTGAAGTGAGGGAAAGCTCCTCAAAAAGAGCTGCGAACTCTGCCTCAAGCTCCTGCCTCTCCTTCACCAGGGACATGGTAAAACACATAAACGCATTGTACTGCGGTGAGAAGGAAACGGCAACATAGGAAAAATAATTTCATAGGGAAAACACCCACTGGACAATGGTGAATTTTTCCGGTATTTGCTACACTAAAGATTCAGGCTGAAAACTGGATGGAGACGAATGATATGGATAAAACCGCTGAAAACCGCTGGACCGCATCAGATGCAGAATCCCTCTACCGTATACGGGAATGGGGAAACGGCTATTTTCATGTCGAAGACACTGGAGAAGTGCATGTGAAGCTCAACAGAGACAACCGGGCTTCTTCGATCAGCTTGATGAAAATCGCAAAGGGGCTTCAGGAGCGCGGACTGAAGCTGCCGGTACTGCTTCGCTTCAGCGACATTCTGGATGACCGTATCAGGTTCATCAATGAGACATTTCTTCAGTCCATTAAGGATGCAGGATACAAGGGCACCTATCGAGGTGTCTACCCGATAAAGGTAAATCAGCAGCAGCAGGTAATAGAGGAAATCACCCATTTCGGGAGGCAGTATCATCACGGACTTGAAACGGGAAGCAAGGCTGAGCTTATTGCAGCCCTGGCATACATCGATGATCCTGGAGCCTATGTTATCTGTAACGGCTACAAGGATGAAGAGTATATTGACCTTGCCCTCCGGGGACGCTCCCTTGGCATACAGACCGTCCTGGTTATTGAGATGCCCAGCGAAACTGAGGTAATTATTGAACGGGCCCGGGAACTGGGTATAGATCCGATCATCGGCATCCGGATGAAGCCCTCAACTACAGCAGGTGGTCACTGGACCGAATCGGGAGGTGACCGCAGCGTCTTCGTGCTCAACACCACACAGGTTATTTCTGCAGTGGACAAGCTGAAAAATGAAGGGATGCTTCAATGCCTAAAGCTGCTTCATTACCATCTGGGTTCCCAAATCCCCAACATACATTCCATCAGGATCGGTGCAACTGAAGCCGCCCGGTTTTACACTGGACTGGTCCATGAAGGAGCTCCCATGGGGCTGCTTGACATCGGGGGAGGCCTTGCGGTGGACTATGACGGAAGCAGCACCAATACAGGAAGCAGCAGGAACTATTCCATGAAGGAGTACTGCGACGATATCGTAGAGGTGGTCATGGTCAACTGCAATGAGGCCGGGGTTGAGCATCCGGTAATTATCAGCGAATCAGGCAGAGCTCTGGTGGCCTACTATTCAGTGCTGCTGCTGAATGTGCTGGATACCAACACCTTCGGCTCAAGCACATCACCCGATGAAATACCTGAAGACCTCAGGGGAGCTGTGGAAAACCTGCTGTATGTAAGACGAACCCTGAATGAAAAGAATGCCCAGGAATGTCTCAACGACCTGAACTACTACCGGGAGGAAATCCGTACCAAATTCCTCTACGGGTCGGTTAATATGCGTGAGCGTGCATTGGCAGAGCATATGTACTGGTCCATCATGGCAGATATCTACGAGATATCACGTGGGAAGGATTACGTACCTCCAGAACTTAAGAACCTTGAGCACCATCTTTCAGATATCTACTACGGAAATTTCAGCGTTTTCCAGTCTCTTCCCGATGTATGGGCCATCGACCAGCTCTTTCCGATCATGCCGATTCATTATCTGCTGCACAAGCCTGAGAGAAATGCAATTCTGGCAGACATTACCTGCGACTGCGACGGGAAAATCGATAAATTTATCGGCCGGTCGGAAATACGGCATACCCTGCCTCTCCATACCCCGCCTGACGATGAGGACTACATTCTCGGAGTATTTCTTGTTGGAGCGTACCAGGAAACCCTGGGGGACCTCCACAATCTGCTTGGAGACACCAATGTGGTCAGCGTGACCTATGATGAACACGGCTCAGCGGTGCTTCATCACGAACTGGACGGGGACACGGTGGCTGATGTGCTGAGCTATGTTGAATATGATCCTAAGAAACTTGAAGCTCTGGTCCGCATGAAGGCGGAAACAGCTGTCCGTGAAGGAAAAATCACTCCGCAGCAGCGCAGAAAAATCATCACAGCCTATAATGCAGGCCTGCGGGGATACACCTATTATGAAACAGACCAGGAGGATTAGACTATGAAAAAACGACTGCTTATCATCGGAGCCGGAGGTGTCGGAAATGTGGTGACAAAAAAATGCGCCCGGATGGAGGAGACCTACGAAGAAATACTGCTTGCCAGCAGGACAAAAAAGAAAAGTGATGAAATCGCCTCGGAATCAGGACCGGTACCTGTCTCTACGGCCCGAGTTGACGCAGACAAGACAGAAGAAACTGTTTCCCTGATCCGTCAGTTCAAACCTGACCTGCTGATCAATGTTGCTCTGCCCTACCAGGACCTTCCGATCATGGAAGCCTGCCTGGAAACGGGAGTTCACTATCTTGATACAGCAAACTATGAACCGAAGGACAAAGCTAAGTTTGAATACTCCTGGCAGTGGGACTACCATGACCGGTTTGCCGAAGCAGGAATTACAGCCCTCCTAGGGTGCGGATTTGATCCGGGAGTCACCAATGTCTTCACCGCCTACGGGGTAAAGCACTATCTTGATGAAATCCACTATCTCGATATCGTCGACTGCAATGCCGGGGACCATGGAAAGGCGTTTGCCACAAACTTCAACCCTGAAATAAACATCCGTGAAATCACCCAGCCAGGCCGGTACTGGGAAAACGGTGCATGGAAGGAGACTGATCCTCTGGAGATTCATACCAGCGTCGAATACCCCCGCATAGGACCCAGGGAGTCCTACCTGCTCTTCCATGAGGAGCTTGAGTCGCTGGTAAAGCATTTCCCCTCCCTGAAGCGCGCCCGTTTCTGGATGACCTTTTCCCAGCAGTATATAACCCATCTCAAGGTGCTGCAGAATGTGGGCATGACCAGCATTGAGCCAATTGACTTTGAAGGAACCTTGATTCAGCCCCTGCAGTTCCTCAAGGCTGTGCTTCCTGAACCCTCATCCCTTGGTGAAGGATATCAGGGGGAGACCTCCATAGGATGCCAGATGCGCGGGGTGAAGGACGGAAAGGAGCGTACGGTCTATATTTTCAACAACTGCAGCCATACCGAAGCCTACCGCGACACCAAGGCGCAGGCAGTCTCATTCACCACGGGAGTTCCCGCATCTATCGGTGCAAAGCTGATGGCAGAGGGTACCTGGCTGAAACCAGGAGTCTGGAATATGGAGCAGTTTGATCCCGACCCGTTTATGGAACTGCTTCCGAAATACGGTCTGCCATGGGAAATTCTTGTAGATATTGAGCTGGCCTTTACCGACATTACCAGGGATTCATAAATGGAGGAACTGAAGAACATTCCCGCAACTCCGTCATTTGTTCTGGAGTACCAGAAATTTCAAAGAAATCTCGATGTTATTTCTGACATACAGAACCATGCCCCATGCAGATTCCTTTTTGCCCTGAAGGGATTTGCTATGCATCGAGTCTTTGAGCAGATTGCACAGACAGCTTCAGGAGCAGCTGCAAGCTCACTTAATGAGGCACGGCTGGCACGGGAGTTTTTTCCTCAAGTCCACGCCTATGCACCGGTATATATTCCAAAAGACTTTCCAGAAATTGCCGCGGTATCAGATCATGTTACCTTTAATTCCCTGCGGCAGTATGAACAGTACCGCGGGGAGCTTCAAGGGGCTTCTGCAGGGATCAGGATAAACCCGGAATATTCCTCCGTTGAAACCGACCTTTACAACCCCTGCATACCCGGATCCCGCCTTGGCGTCCAGGCTGCCGACCTGCCGTCACTTCCGGAGGGGATTTCCGGCCTGCATTCCCATAATCTGTGTGAGAGCGGAGAAGAGGATCTGAAACTTACCCTGGAGCACATTGAGCGGCTGTTTTCCCATCTTCTTCCAGACATTTCATGGCTGAACCTCGGAGGCGGGCACCTGGTAACCCGAGACGGATACCGCACAGATATCCTCAAGCAGGTCCTGCAGGAGTTTCATGACCGGCATCCCCATATTGAACTGATACTGGAACCGGGAGCTGCATTTGTCTGGGAAACCGGAGTCCTGGTTGCAGAGGTGCTTGATCTGGTTGAAAGCGGAGGCATCACCACCGCCATGCTTGATGCTTCATTTGCAGCTCATATGCCTGACTGCATAGAAATGCCCTATACTCCCCGCATCAGGGATGCAAGGACCATAGACAGAGAATCCCCGGAAAGCAGCCCCTTCAGATACCGGATGGGAGGGGCCACCTGCCTTGCCGGAGATACGGCAGGAGACTACCTCTTTGACCGCCCCCTGCATGTCGGAGACCGTGTCGTATTTGAAGATATGATGCACTATACTATGGTGAAAACCAATATGTTCAACGGTATCGGCCTCCCTGATATCGGGATATGGCACCATGACACGGGCTATGAACTGGTACGTTCCTTTGAGTATGAAGACTACCGGAACCGGCTCTCCTAGGAGGAAGCTTCATGAAATACAGCTTTCTGCAGTCTGAATACCGAAGCAGCTCTCCTTCATCATCACGATACCACATCATACCGGTCCCCCTTGAATCCACCGTTTCATACGGGACAGGCACAGCCCAAGGCCCCGCAGCAGTGCTGGAAGCATCTCAGCAGTTGGAAAAGCTCACTGAAGGTCTGGGAGAGCCCGGAGTATATGGAATCTTCACTGCTCCTCCTGTGGACTGCAGCTGGAAGAACAGCCCCCAGGAGGTGTACGTAAGGACCGCTGATGTGATGGATCAGGCGGTTTCATCTGGGTCAGTCCCCATCCTGCTTGGAGGGGAGCACAGCATCACCAACGCAGCGATTGAACTGATCAGCCGGAAATATCCCGCGGGAAGTGTGGGGATCATCCAGTTTGATGCCCACATGGACCTGCGGGATTCCTATGAAGGGTCTGTATGGAGCCATGCTTCTGTCATGAGGAGGGCTGTCGAGAAGGGCATCCCCCTGCTTCAAGTCGGCGTCAGGAACTTCTGCGAAGAGGAACTGGAAGCCAGGAAGACATTTCATGTGTCATACTGCGATGCATCTCAGGTGCACAGACTGCTTCATTCTGCATCAGGGTTTGGTGATGCCGCACTTCCACCCAAATTTCCAAAAAATGTGTACATCACCTTTGATGTCGACTGCTTTGATGCTTCCCTGATGCCCGCTACCGGTACTCCGGAACCGGGAGGGCTGTTCTGGTGGGAAACCATAGAGCTGCTGAAGCAGTATGCCGCAAAAAGGCATATTATCGGTGCAGATGTGGTTGAACTGGCTCCCTCGCCGGGGCTTCATCACTGCAGCTATACCGCTGCGAAACTGGTATATGTGCTCATGGGACTGGCTTCACCGGCACTTTCTCGCTCTCCCCATCTGTGATACCATAGGGTATGGAAATGCAGAGTCTCTTCTGGTATGACCTGGAAACATTTGGGACCCATACTCAGCATGACAGAATTGCTCAGTTTGCCGGGGTCAGAACAAACCGTTCCTTCGAGGCTGTTGAAGACCCTGTCCTGCTGTATGTAAAGATTCCTGAGGACTACATACCCGATCCCCTTGCCTGCCTGGTCACGGGCATAACCCCCCAGCAGACGCTCAAGCATGGAGTTACCGAATACGAGGCAGTGCAGCGCATTGCCAAGGAATTTTCCCGTCCAGGCACCTGTGTGGCGGGATACAACAATATTAGATTTGATGATGAGTTTATCAGGAACTGCCTCTACAGGAACTTAATGGACCCCTACCGCAGAGAATATGCCGACGGAAACAGCAGATGGGACATCATTGACCTGATGCGGGCCGCCCATGATCTTCGGCCTGAAGGCATGAACTGGCCTGTTCATGAAAACGGAAAACCAAGCTTCCGCCTTGGAGATTTGACAAAGGCAAACGGTATTGAACATGAGCATGCCCATGACGCCCTTGCGGATGTGTATGCCACCATAACCCTGGCAAAGAAACTTTACCAGGTGCAGAAAGACCTGTTCCTCTACTCCTATAAAATGAGAAAAAAACAGCGCCTGAAAAACCTCATAGCCCTTCCTGAACTTAAACCCCTGGTATGTACATCATTTCAGTTCACCACTTCTCGGGGATGCACTTCCCTGGTTGTTCCCCTTACTGCCGATCCGCGAAACAGCAATAACCTTATCTGCTTTGATCTTCAGCAGGACCCCGAAACACTGATCACCTGTCCTCCCTCAAGACTCCAGGAGGAGGTGCAGCTGGTGCATGTCCCGTTGAATAAATGTCCCTTTATCGCTCCCTATCCCACCCTGGACGACCTCAGTGCCGAACGTCTTGGTATTGACCGTGATCTGTGCCTTACCCACCTGCGTCGGCTTCAGGCGCGCCATGATATTCCCTTTAAGATCCGCGCTGCCTTTGAACATGCAGAATACGAAACTGTGGAAGACCCTGACTTTCAGATATACAGCAAGGGGTTCTTCAGTGATGCCGACCGGAAACGGTTTTCCATGATACACCGGACAGCACCTGAGCAGATGCTTGAGGAAAGCACCTCAATGAGGTTTGATGATTCCCGGGCCCCGGAGATGATCTGGCGGTTTGTCTGCAGAAACTTCCCGGAGGTCCTCACTCCGACCCAGAGGCAGAGATGGAACCGTCATGTGGCCTCCCGCATGCTTTTCCCGCCAGGGGATGTCATGATTGATCTGCCGTTTTTCCGTCGTAAAATCCGTGAGAAAGCTTCCAGCCCTGACACGGAAAACCGTGACCGCCTGGTCCTGAAGGAGCTTTCTGAGTATGTTCAGGAAATGGAACGACGCTACCTTTCATCCTGACTGCTGATGATGCCCAGCCGTATCCCCGCTGTACGAAATGCCTTAACTGCCTGCTCCAGGTCCTCCCTGGTATGGGATGCAGATATCTGGATGCGGATGCGCGCCTTACCTCTGGGAACAACCGGATAGGTGAACCCAATCACATAAATCCCTTCCTTGAGCAGTTCATCCGCCAGTTTTACTGCCAGGGGTTCATCATAAAGCATCACCGGTATTATTGCCGTATCGCCTGGAAGTATGTCATACCCCAGACTGGTTATCATGCTCCTGAACCATGCAGTATTCTCAAGCAGCCTGCTGCGAAAGCTCAGATCATCAGAAAGCAGCTCCAGGGCCTTCATAGTTCCCCCCGCTACTGCGGGAGCAAGGGTATTTGAAAAGAGATAGGGCCTTGAACGCTGACGAAGCAGTTCAATGATCTCCTTTTTTCCGGAGACGCATCCTCCGCTGGCCCCTCCAAGTGCTTTTCCAAATGTGGTGGTGATGATATCTACATTGTCCTGCACTCCATGGTATTCCGGCGTGCCCCGGCCGGTCTTACCGATATATCCGGTGGCATGTGAGTCATCCACTAGAACAAGGGCATCATAGGCCTCAGCGAGGGCACAAATTTCCGGAAGCAGGGCGATATCTCCGTCCATGGAGAACACCCCATCGGTGCAGATAAGCCGGTATCTGCTTCCCCTGGCTTCTTCAAGGCACCGTTTAAGGTCCTCCATATCGCTGTGGGCATACCGGTACCGCTGGGCCCTGCAGAGCCTCACACCGTCAATTATTGAAGCATGATTGAGCGCATCTGAAATTACCGCATCTTCCTGGGACAAAAGGGGTTCAAACACCCCCCCGTTGGCGTCAAAGCATGCAGCATACAGAATGGTATCCTCGGTGCCGAGAAACCTGCTTACAGAGCGCTCCAGCTCCTTATGCAGCTGCTGGGTCCCGCAGATAAACCGGACCGATGACAAACCGTATCCCCAGGCGTCCATTGCCTGCTTTGCCCCTTCAATGATCTCCGGATGGTTTGAAAGTCCCAGGTAGTTGTTTGCACAGAAATTCAGCACCTCACCCTCGGGAGTCTCAATCCTGTTCCCCTGGGCTGAACAGATTACCCGTTCTGTTTTATACAGCCCCTGCTGCTTCAATACTTCAAGCTGCTGTACTATACTGTCTTTCATGGTCTTAAACATTTCTTCCTCCCTGCGGATGCCTCCTGACCGCATCGAGCATGTCTTGAGTCATCATATCAAGGTCATATTCAGGCTCCCAGTCCCATTCAACCCGGGCTGCATAGTCCTCCATGCAGTCGGGCCAGGAATTTGCAATTGCCTGACGCACAGGATCTATACGGTAGGTTATCTCAAAGTCCGGTACATACTTCCTGATATACGCCGCCTGCTCTTCAGGGGAAAAACTCATGGCAGTAACGTTGAAGGCATTGCGGTGCCGAAGTCTGGCCGGGTCAGCCTCCATGATCTCCGCTGCAGCCCTCACCGCATCGGGCATATACATCATATCAAGGTAGGTATCTCCCGCCAAGGGACACTCATAGTGCCCGGAGGAAGCGGCGGCATAGTAGATCTCAACTGCATAATCGGTTGTCCCTCCCCCAGGGGGGGTCAGACTTGAGATGATACCCGGGAAGCGTATCCCCCGGGTATCAACATCAAAGGCATGATGATAGTAATCACACAGCAGTTCTCCCGCAGTCTTTGTTACACCGTAGATGGATGTCGGCCGCTGAAGGGTATCTTGAGGGGTATATCGTTTCGGTGTGCTCGGCCCGAAGCATCCGATGGAGGAGGGGGTGAACAGTGCGCAGGAATAGGCCCTGGCAGCTTCAAGCACCGCCAGCAGTCCGTTCATGTTGATGTCCCATGCACGAAGCGGATCACGCTCCGCAGCAGCAGAAAGCATCGCCGCCAGATGATATACCGCATCAATTCGATGCCGTTTAATAACAGCCCCTGCCGCTTCAAAATCTCTGCAGTCAAGCAGTTCAAAGGGTCCTTCCTCCACAAGCTGCCGGTTCACATCATCTCGGATGTCAGAAAGCACCACATTGGAAACTCCGTAGCGGCTGCGCAGCTCTGCTGCAAGCTCAGACCCGAGCTGCCCAAGTGCACCGGTAATAAGGATTCTTTTCATACAGCCTTCCTTGACATAGGCAACACCAACACCATACAATACATACATGATATATTGAACTTTGTTCATTATAGTGAACTTTTGGAGCAAAGTCAAAGGGGAACCGAGAAAGATGGAGAAACCGCCGATGATTGGAAAGAATATTCAGCGTATCCGCTCAGCACAGAACCTGACGCTTAATGTGCTCAGCGAGAAAAGCAATGTATCAAAGGCCATGCTCAGCCAGATCGAATCGGACAAGGTAAACCCGACCATTGCAACGGTCTGGAAAATAGCCCAGGGCCTTGGGGTGGAAATCGGTGAGCTGCTGGAGGGGGCCCGGGAACCTAATAGAACATTTCAGCATGACCGGTATGAGAACATCACAACCCTTGATACGGAAGAGGAAGGGGTGCTGATCCATGTTCTTTCCCCGTTAAGCATGGTGGGAGACCTGGAAATGTACATTTTGACCTTTGAACCCGGTGCAAGTCTCCG